>PSRH01000258.1 GCA_003175915.1 Candidatus Melainabacteria bacterium
CTCTTGTTGATTACTCCCATCGTTCTCCGGCCTAGCACATAAGCCAAAACGCCTATAAGTAATTCGTCAAATCGCACGTAAGGTCTGGACACCGCCATCCACACTGAGTGGTCCGTTAAGGTTTGACTAACGGAATAGACAAAGGCTGCTCTTACCAAAAGTCCAAATACGGCCAGCAAGCTGAGCACTACGGCCAGCGTCTTTTCTTTGCCACGGCTGACCCGGTGAACCCAGATCAATGTCACCGGGATAAGGAGATAAAACCAGATTTCTACTGCCAGTGACCAGGATGCCCAGGCCTGCATGGCCGTCGCACTGCCCCGGACGGTATGGAGAAAGGTCAAATCTAGGGCAAGCTGCTGTGGCACTATCGGCAAGGAACTGTCGCTGCACCAACCGGTGATGAAACAGAGCGCTACCGAAACAAGGGTGGTGAACCAGTAGAGCGGGACAATTCTGAGAAAACGATGTCTGTAGAATCGCTTCAAACTAATCGTGTTTGTCTTTTGCAGTTCACCCAAGAGCATGCTGCCAAACAGAAAGCCCGAAATCACAAAAAATAGATCGACGCCGTGCGCACCGAATCGGCAAAAGTCGCCCAGGGCTCCCTGGGCAAACGCTGGAACAAAGGTGGCAATGTGGTGTATGACAACGAGCAGAACAGCAAACGCCCGCAATACGTCCACATTCAAGAAACGATTGGGCCGCAAAAGATATTCGAAGTGTTCTCGAAAATAATAAAACACTTATATCTCTCATATATCGGGCGAGAGAGGGAAATTATACAAGGTCCGCGTTGCAAAGAACGCCTCGCACTCAGGCGCGTTGTTACGCCCGCGACTCGATACATAGAGAAATCAAACTGAAAAGCCAATCAATAAGCATCATTTGTATGCCTGATGCTGGCATCAAAATTTCGCAACTAGAAACGATGACATGTTGCAGAAAGCAAGACGGTTTTTTGCAAGCGATGTTCCGGCGGAACGAGCTAGGACAAGAGCCCTATCCCAATCCCAACCATTAAACATTATTACAGCCCAACCCTGAGTCGAAACCTTGTGCTCGGCTGGCCGTCAAACCCGGTAAGCGACCGAGGAAGGAGAATCACACCTATGAAAACGCTATTGAAAGTAAGCTCGTTCATGTTTGCGCTTGCTGCGATTATCATCACAGCTCGCCCAGGTCTTTGTGATCAAGTAACAACAGTATCTGAAGAAGGAAGTGCTGTTTCGCTCACAACAACAACAGACTCAACACCGTGCATCATAATGACTAACAGTGCCGTACAGCCGGTGATAGTGGTATCCAAGCTTTCTCTTAACCCGACTCCTATCGTTATGCGCTCAGGCGTGGTTACGGGGTTCCTAGTATTCAAACCAGATGATCTGATCACGCGTAGAGATGATCTCCTGGCTCGCATAGCCGTGGAACACGCCCGTGGCAAGCTCTCATTAGATGAATCGAATGCACTCATTGGTCGTGTGCAGAGCATTGATTCAAATAGAGCGAAACTACAAGCACCATTGACTACAGCCTACTTTAAAGAGGTAAAGAGAATATATCGTGACTACGATCGGCTGTCTAACGACATCAAATCGGATTCCAAAGAAGGCGACAAGCAGCTCGCTGGACGTTACAACTACCTGATCCTATAAGGGGCTTATCCCGAGTAGGCAAATAAAGAGAGGCAAAGAGACAGGCTCCGGCTTGTCTCTTTGTTTAGGTCTATAATGGCAGCGTGAACGATTCAGTAAGACATAGTCTCCTTCCCATCCTGGTTGCTTGTATCTTTTACACTGCCAGTAGTGCCCTGGCTGATAGTTGGGAGACCACCATATGCGCGGCCGACACAGCTGAGAAAGTGAATAATCTCGAGACAGCAGAAAAGCTATACGCCGCAGCATTAAAACAAGCCGAAAGCTTCGGGGAAGGCGATCCCAGGCTCTTCATGTCGATCAGAGGAATGGCTGATCTATACACAAGACGGGGAAACTTGGACAAGGCGCAGTCGTTGTATTTGCGTTACCTGACATTGGCAGATCATTATGCCCCTCAAAACCGGTCTGATAGGCTCGACATCATCATTCACATCGCTTCAATTTCGAGATCGAAGGGACGCATGCTAGAAGCGATTGCGTACTATAGAAAGGCTCTGGCACTAGCAAAGCAAGAGCTTGGGGAGAACTCTGAACAAGTAGCAATGCTTAACGCGTTCATCGGTTATTGCTGTTATTTTTCCAGGCAATACAACGAAGGAATCGCGGCCGTTAAAGAGACCCTCCGCATTCACCAGATGAGACAGCCAGACAGCTTACAATTGGCCAACGATCTGGCCCAATTGGCGGGATTGTATGGTGACGTCCATGACTACGCTCAAGCTGAGGCATTAGGCAAGCAAGCTATGGCAATCAGAAAGAGGCTCTTAAAACCTGGGGACGTTTTGATCGTCCGAAGCATTGAGGGCTTGGCAATCAACAAAGCCAATCAGCACAAAAATGATGAAGCAATTGCACTTTTCAATGAGGGATTCCACATGGCGGAGCGGGCCTTTGGCAAAGATTCGTCCGATATGAGCGTTTATATGATGCAGCTGGCCGGCGCTTACCAGGACAAAGGAGATTACAACAAAGCGATTCCTTTGTATGAGAAGTCACTGACAATTCAAAAGAAAGTGCTTAAACCGGGAGGCGATAATTCTGTAAGAGCGGCCTCCGGTCTTGCTGACTGCTACCAGAAGAGCGGTAATCCGGGGAAGGCTCGACAAGTTTGCCAAGACTATCTAAAGTGGGTGGCAAACGCTAAGGTCAGTGATGAAGCACTCTCCAAGATCAAGAATATTTTGGACAAGTGTCATTGAAAGAATAGACACGCGCAAGGAGAAAAATATGACAACTGGCGTACAAACGAAGGTTAAGGGCGTTCGTATCGAAGAATACGGTGGTCCGCAAGTCATGAAATTCTCCAGCTACGAGCTACCTCCTCCAGGACGCGGCGAAGCACGCGTGAAACTATCTGCCGCTGGGGTCAACTTTATCGACATTTACCAGCGCAGGGGCCGTTATCCAGTTGCTCTTCCCTACACGCTGGGCTTAGAGGGCGCCGGCACGGTAGAGTCCATAGGTGAGGGAGTGACCGAAGTCAAAGTGGGAGATAGAGTAGCTTACAGTTATGGACCTGGCTCTTACGCTCAAGCAAATAACGTACCTGCCAAAGTGCTCATTCCCCTTCCATCGGATTTAGATTTTGAACAGGGGGCTGCCTTGCCTCTGCAAGGTATGACCGCCCACTATCTCTTACACGAATTCCACAAGCTAAAACCCGGCGAAACTGTGTTGATCCACGCGGCGGCGGGTGGCATGGGTCTTTTGCTAGTGCAATGGGCCAAACATCTCGGAGCCAGGGTAATTGGCACGGTGTCATCTGAAGAAAAAGCGAAAGCAGCCAAAGAAGCAGGTGCAGACGAAGTAATCGTCTACAGCAAAACGGATTTTGTAGAAGAAAGCAAGCGTTTAACCAATGGCAATGGGCCCGTGTTCATCATTGATGGCGTTGGCAAAGACACGTTTACAAAGGATCTGGATGCCGTTGCACTGAGAGGACATGTCGTTATTTATGGAGCAGCCAGCGGAGTTGCAGACCCGCTCTTGCCCAACTCGTTACAAGTTCGCTCGATCACCGTATCCGGTGGCAGCCTGTTTAACTATATAGCCACCCGTGAGGACCTTCTGATGCGAGCTAATGCCGTCATCAAAGGCATCAAGGAAGGTTGGCTTAAGCTCAAAGTAGGGCACGTCCTACCGCTTGACCAGGCGATAAAGGCACACGAGATGTTAGAAGGGCGCGCTACAACCGGCAAAATTGTACTGAACTGCCAGGTCTAGGACAGGTTTGGATTTACATCGAGCCTGGGACGTGCAAGAGCGTTCGGATAAAGAGCATACTGTTGACAGCAACCAGTACACCCAAGATCAGTGCTCCCATGACGATGTCCCAAACAAGGACAGCCTGTTTCTGGCTGAGCGTTCTGAGAATACCCATCCGATTACCCAGAAAGGACAAAACCACAATCAGACAGATGA
This sequence comes from Candidatus Melainabacteria bacterium, assembly GCA_003175915.1. Classification (GTDB taxonomy): domain Bacteria; phylum Cyanobacteriota; class Vampirovibrionia; order Obscuribacterales; family Obscuribacteraceae; genus PSRH01. The sequence continues at coordinate 4,080 of PSRH01000258.1, forward strand.
CGTCGCATCCAAAGGCCAGCGGTACCTGCCACGCCTCTGACGGGGCAAAGGACAACAAGACAATCGACAAGATTGCCAGACCTAAGAGGATATCGGTAGTTTTGTCGGCAGTTCTAAGCTTAGAGCGCTCGATACCTAACACGTAGTTGAGGGCCTCATAGCAAGCCGCCCAAGTTGATTGCCGCCTGTTTGGATGGTCAGATGCGGCATGACCTGTGGCAACTGCCGGCTCACTCTTGGCTGGTTCGGCTGCTGGAGCAGGATTCTCTTTTGGCGACTCGTCTGGAGACATTATTTCAACCCTATGCTAGAGGCAAGAATCTGATGGAATTTTACCCGAATCAGACCCGGACGAAACCTCGCGAAATTATCAGCCCCTTGTTTATTGGCGAGCATGACGGCAGGTCAGTGCCTGCCAGTGTTAATTCAAGACGTTAGGCCCTCTCCAGAGCTGAGGCATCTGGACAATCCATTGCCTTAGCCAAACTGGCAATTTTCGTAGCGAGGCTAAGGGCCTGTCCTCTCAGTTCCGGAACGGCTACGCTTTCCATCAGCTCTGTTTTAAGTAAAGGGCCAATGGCAAAGAGACCTGGGACGGGCTGGCCCATCCGGTTCACTACTTGCCCGTCTGGGCGCACAGCTATACCGGTGCCCAGAACATGCGAATGGATGAGGCCCCTTGTCTCTAGATTGGCCAATAGTGGACTATCCACTTTTGCAAGCGAGGATTGCGGACCGGTGCAATTAATAATCTTACTGACACGAATGCTCCGACTGGTTTCTTTGCCGCGCTCTCTCACATCGACCGTCAAGCGATCGCCTTCTGCTCGTACGCTGATTATTCGTCCGGCGATGATCTTTAACTTCCCCTTCTCCCTTGTTGCCTCGATCTTGTCTGCTATTTCAGAAGCCATCCTATGACGATGTATATCCCAGTATGTTTGCAGATGCCGCAGGAAGCGCTTTTGTTCAGGCAGCGGCAGCGATAGCCACCACTTTTGGGTAACCGGCCTCAGTTCATCAATCACCTGACGCCAGTCGGTCACTTTCTTTGTTGCAGTTGGATTCGCTGCCCGTTGCCTGATGCGCTCGAGCGCGCTAAGCGCGGAGGAACAGCTGAACTCTACCTGGGACCGGCGCTGGAAATTCTTTGTGTGGCGGTTTGGAAACAGCCCATGTCTCGATAGGACATAGATGCTCGCCTTGTGCCCCTTGCCTTCGAGCTCGACAATCTTATCGACGGCCGTTAGACCGGAGCCAACGATAAGTACGTCATCGCCTGCACCTACGGTATCAATCGCTTTTGTATCCCAGGGATCGTTTATGTAGACTGTGTTG
>PSRH01000235.1 GCA_003175915.1 Candidatus Melainabacteria bacterium
GAGAGGCGGTCTGAGCGAAGACAGCAGCCTTGCAGGTTCCGATCGCAGCGACGATCGTTCCTGCAAGGCTGGCGATGCGTTTGATCAGTGCGGCTGCGCTACCGCGGTTGGATGCGTTGGGTCTGTGCCCTCTAGAGGTAAACCTGCCGCCAACCAATCTTGTAATCCCTCAATATAAACGTGGACGTTTGTATAACCCTTAGTCGCTAAAGCACGGGCGACTTCATCGGATGCTGTTCACTTTGAGTTCATGCAGTACACGATGATTTCCGCCTTTTTATCTGGCAAAAGCGCTGCAGCTAGTTGATCGCAGTTCTCATATGGGATATTGATCGAGTTCGCCAAGTGCGACAGAGCGAAATATTCCTCGGGGAGCGCGTTCACGAGGGTTATTGGTCTGCCGCTATCAACTGCAGCTTTTAGTTCATCCCTGGTCTTATTCATAACACCTCCTGGCAATGCGTTTGCTCAGTGCGGCTGCGCCACTGCGGTTGGATGCGTTGGATCTGTACCTTCCAGAGGTAAACCTGCCGCCAACCAATCTCGTAATCCATCAACATAAACATGGACGTTTGTATAACCCTTAGTCGCTAAAACACGGGCGACTTCATCGGATGCTGGTCACTTTGAGTCCATGCAGTACACAATGATTTCCGCTTTTTTGTCTGGCAAAAGCGTTGCAGCAAGTTGATCGCACTTCTCATATGGAACGTTTATTGACTTAGCTAAATGCGACAACGCAAAGTATTTCTCGGGAAGTGCGTCCACGAGAATTATGGGTCTGCCGCTATCAATTGCAGCCTTCACTTCATCTCGGCTGATTTTTTGCGGGCCTATTACCTCCGGTTGCACAATGTTTGTTTTCGTGTTGATTTCCAAATTGCTGTCGGCAATTCGTTTAGGAGCGGCACTAGCTGTCACTCCGATCGCTCCAGTCGCCAGTGCCAGGCAGCAACCAGCGCTAATCCATCTGTTTTTCATAACACCTCCCGATTTGTCGATGCCACTCTATTCGCTAACTCGCATTATCGTCTTTCTCACGGACTCAACGGCTCGTTGAGCATCCTCAGTTAATTGCTCTTGAGCTGTCTGGATCTTTATTGCCTTGAGAGTGCCAGTGAAAGGAAATGGTGATGCGTAACTGCCCACTGGCGATCCGGTATCCATACCGGTATCGAACGTCTCGTCGGCAGAGTATCGTCCGGGTATTGTCTTGTCTATTTTTCCTTCGCCGACTTTTCTGCCATTGACAAACAATTTACCGATACCACCGCGGCCAGGTGCTATACCCTCGTAGTCAAAATCAAACTTAATGGTGGCAGGACCAGGAGACAGTGTCTCCGAGCTCGCCACCTTGTAACGGTCGACCGTCAGGTAGTTGTATTCGTAGATCGGTCTATTGTCTTTTACGTACAAAGTCCATCCGCCGACAACACCACCTGCTGCAGCTAAAACTCCCTCAGCGCCGTGCTCTGGCACGACTACGTCCGCTTCGATTGTGTGCGAGCGATTTTTCACATTGGCCGCGGAACTCTCGGGAATCCGCACGACACCGGGCAAGTAGGTGAATGAGGTGCGTCCGGCAATCAAGCTCGGACGAGTTGTTGGATCCAGACGGCCGACGAAGCGATCATCTAAAGGCAAAACCGAGAATTTGGCTGCTTCAACCCAGAACAGATCTTGTAGCGCTTTCAACTTCTCTGGATTTTGTTCTGAGAGATCTGTTGCTTCGCTGAAGTCATTGTTTACGTTGTACAGCTCCCACTTGTCATTGTTGAAGTTGGAAGGCGGTTGATTTTCCCAGGGAACCTTATTATGCCGCGTCGCCGCTATCCAACCATCGTGATAAAGCGCGCGCGTGCCGAACATCTCAAAATACTGAGTGTGACGCTTGCTCTCGGCTTTAGGATCATCAAACGTGTAAGCCATGCTCACGCCTTCAATCGGTTTTTGGGCAACACCATTAACCATGGTTGGTTGTTGGATGCCGGCGACTTCGAGGATTGTCGGTACTATGTCTATACAATGATGGAATTGCGTTCGGATGGTTCCCTTGTCGTGGATCTTTTGAGGATAAAACACGACTAAGGGATTGCGCGTGCCTCCGAAATGAGAAGAGATCTGCTTCGTCCATTGAAATGGGGTGTCCATGGCCCAGGCCCAGCCCACAGGATAGTGGTTGTAGGCTTGCGGCCCGCCAATCTCATCCAGATGGGCGATGAGATATGAGGGGTCTTCCTTTACACCGTTGAGAACGGCCATTTCGTTGAAGACACCCGAGGGACTTCCTTCTGCTGAGGCACCATTGTCACCCATTTCGTAGAACACAAGTGTGTTATCCAATTGTCCTATTTGCTTGAGAGCATCGAGCAGGCGCCCAACTTCGTGGTCGGTCTGTGCTGTATATCCAGCAAATGTTTCCATTAGCCGGCAGGCGATCCGCTTTTGTTCCGCAGAAAGCGAGTCCCAAGCCGGAATCTCTTTTGGTCGAGGGGTTAGCTTCGCATCAGCCGGAATTACTCCTAGCTTTTTTTGTCGTTCGAAAGTCTCTTCCCTATACTTGTCCCAACCCTGGTCGAATTTGCCTTTGAACTTTTCTATCCACTCTTTGGGCACGTGATGCGGAGCGTGTGTGGCACCGGGAGCATAGTAGACGAAGAAAGGTCTATTGGGGGTAACGGATTTTTGCTCGTTGATCCACTCTATCGCTTTGTCAGCAAGAGCGTCATTCAGAGTATAGTGTCCTTCTCGACCCTTGGGAATCTCTAATTCAATCGGATTGACACCATCGTATAAGGCAGGTTGCCATTGACCTGATTCACCACCCATGAAACCATAGAATTTTTCAAAGCCTTGCATTGTCGGCCAGCGATCATATGGTCCCGATGCGCTCGTTTCCCAGTCCGGAGTGTTATGCCACTTGCCAAAAGCTGCCGTGTTGTAACCGTTCTGGCGAAGAATTTCCGATACCATGGCGGCACTCTTAGGTATCGAACCGGTGTAACCGGGATAACTTGTCGCCAACTCGGTAACTACGCCGGTGCCAACCGAATGATGGTTACGCCCGGTTAAAAGAGCGGCCCGGGTTGGCGAGCAAAGTGCGGTGGTGTGGTACTGCGTGTACCGTAACCCACCTTCGGCCAGGCGGTCCAACGTGGGCGTAGGTATAGCACCACCGAAGGTGCCTGCTTGTCCATAGCCCGCATCGTCGATCAAAACGAATAAAATGTTAGGTGCACCCGCTGGCGCCTTGATCACCGGCATTTTTCCGGGTTCTGAATCTTCCCAGTAACGGCCGATTTTGCCGGTGAATTTTGCTTCCGGTCTCGGCAGAACTTGTTGGGCATTCGCCGGGAGGCTTACTGGTGCTAAAGTAAAAAGGGCAGCAATAAGGCCGAGCCTAACGTTCTTCATAGTAAACCTCTTGTTCTCACTAGCTTTCGGATTGGCGGTTCAATCAAACTGCCTGAGTGTGGCGACGAGCTGGAATCCAGCAAGTATCTGCGGCCGAATATATTGTAGAGTACTTATGGCACCGCAACGATCTGTTGACAGGTAGAAGTCCATTCAGTCAGGAAATAATTTGAATGACAAATAGCCCAAAAGAATGCCAAGTGTTAATAGTCGGGGCAGGGCCAGTGGGCTTGACAATGGCTCATGAGCTGGTTCGCCATGGAATCAGTTGCCGCATCGTAGAAAAAAATGCGACTGCCACCGATCAATCAAGAGCGCTTGGAATTCACGCGCGCACTCTGGAAATTTTCGAGAATATGGGGATCCTAAGCGAAGTCTTAAAGCAGGGGCAGAAGATTCATGTCTTAAACGTATATGTGCAGAAAAGGCGGATTTTGCACGTCACTCTCGATGAATTGGAAAGTCCTTACCCGTTCGTGATCTCTCTTGCGCAGAGCGAGACGGAGCGGATTCTTGCCAAGTCCTTGGAAGAGCGCGGTGTAAAGATAGAGCGTGAAGTAGAACTGGTGGAGGTGGTCCAGGATGAAGGCAATGTCAAAGCGACTCTCAAATACTCTGATGGAAGCGGTGTAGAAGAAAAGGTGCAGTGGCTGATTGCTTGCGATGGCGCTCATAGTACTGTCCGTCATCGGCTGAATATGGCTTTTGAAGGTAGTCAGTACCCCGAGACTTTTCTTTTAGCCGATGTTGCTTTGCACAACACGTCCTTACCCCAAGATGAGCTGCATCTCTTTACGGAGGATGCGGGCTTCTTTGGTATTTTTCCCTTTGGTAACGGCCGATTTCGTCTGATCGCGGATGTTGTTTCTAAGTATCCTCCTCCCCATTCGGAGCCGCCCAGTGAATCCGGCTTGAGACCGATTAAGACAACGACGAGATTGGGCGATCCGAGCCTTGAAGAAATTCAAAAGATAGCCGACGCGCGGGGGCCTGGCAACATCAGGGTAAGCGATCCTCATTGGTTAGCAGCATTTTCCATTCATCGTCGCAAAGTAAACCACTATCGAAAAGGAAGAATTTTTCTTGCCGGTGATGCCGCTCACATTCATAGTCCAGCTGGTGGGCAGGGCATGAATACTGGAATTCAAGACGCCTACAACTTGGCCTGGAAGCTCGCTCTTGTTATTAAAGGTGCCAGTCCATTGAAACTTCTCGATAGCTACGAGCTAGAACGTGATGCTGTGGCAGAGAATGTTTTGAAGATGACCGACTTTCTTACCAGAGTCAATACGATGCGTAATCCGGTGGCTCGAAGTATTCGGACTCGTTTAGCACCTCTACTTGTCGCTCAAGAGGTAATTCAGCAGCGGATGAAAAGGAACCTTTCCGAGTTGGCAGTCAATTATCGCAAAAGTCCGATCGTGGCTGAACATAAGGTGAGCCTCATTCGTGCTCGCGTGCCTGGACATACAAAGGAAGAATTGCCCGCGATAGGGGAGTGGTTTAGCTTTGAGCACGGCCCCGGAGCTGGCGATAGGGCTCCCGATGCTAATTTATTCGATCCGGCCAAAAGCCGCGTTACCAGGTTATTCGAAGTGTTGCAGGGAACCGAACATCACTTGCTTTTGCTTGCTGGAGCGCGTGCCACTACTGCTGGGATTAAAAGCCTGGTCGAAATCGGCAACTATATGATCGATCAGTACTCGCCATGGGTAAAAGTGCATTTCGTCGCGGCGGATGAGAGCTGGGG
>PSRH01000149.1 GCA_003175915.1 Candidatus Melainabacteria bacterium
ACTCACCAATATCCTGGTCTTGTGAAAGAACTGAAAACCTATCAGGACAATCTAGTCCTCGATGGAGAAATTGTCGCTTTCGACGACAAAGGCCGAATTTCATTCCAACAGCTGCAAGCGCGCTCCGGATTGACTCGCGCGACTGACATCAAAGCAGCCGACGAAAAGATACCAATCATCTATTACGTGTTCGACGTCCTCTATCAGGGCGATCGAGATCTGCGGGGATTACCTCTCCGTGAACGCAAGATGATCTTGCAGAACCTCATCAGATCATCCGATCAAATCCGTTTAGTTTACAACCTGGGCGATGATGGTTCCGTCGCTTTCAGAGCCTGTATCGAGAATGACCTCGAGGGCATTGTCGGAAAAGATGCCGATAGTGCGTATGAATCTGGGCGCCGTTCTCGCAGTTGGCTTAAAGTCAAGCGCACACGCACCGATGAATTTCTGATATGTGGTTGGACGGAAGGGCTGGGCGCTCGCCGATCCAGTTTTGGAGCGCTCATATTGGGCGAGCACGATGCCCATGGAGGATTGAGATTTGTCGGCAGCGTTGGTACCGGTTTTGATGCCAAAAAATTAAAGCTCTTGAGTTCCACCTTGAAGCCACTCGTCACTGACCACTGCCCTTTCAAATCACGGCCAAGCGGTTTGTCGAGAGCCACCTGGGTCCGACCGGAGCTAGTTGCCGAAATCAAATTCGCGGAGCGAACAAAGGATGAAATTCTGCGGGCGCCAGTATATCTACACCTCCGAAAAGACATTGAACCGGAAGACGTGAAGCCGAAGCCAATCGTTCATATCGAGAAAAACTCGGAAATGCCCAAGAAATCCAAACGATCAAAAATGGATACAGTCCCAGACGACTTGGCTTCCATTCTGTCCGCATTAGACAATGATCGGGAATCACTCACCCTCGACGTCAGTGGAGCAAGTATTAAGCTAACTAATCTGAATAAGGTGTTTTGGCCGGAGTGGCAGCGTCACTCTCCAACTACGAAGCGGGACTATATCAATTATCTAGTTCGCATTTCTCCTTTTATTCTTCCCCACCTTCGCAACCGCATGATTACCCTCATCCGCTTTCCAAATGGAATTGAAGGACAGAAGTTCTATCAAAAGCATTGGGACGAACACTTGCCAAAATTTGTCGAAACCGTACGAGCATATACTGAGCACGAAAAGAAGGATCAGAACTTTCTCCTCTGCAACAACTTAGCTAGTCTTATCTGGCTTGGACAGATAGCCGATCTTGAACTGCACACCTCCCATACACGGACGACTGCAGAACCGGATGCCGCGCACCTGCCCAGAACCTTTACTGGTTCGCTAAAGCACATCGAAAATTCTTTACTGAACTATCCAGACTTCATAGTTTTTGACCTTGATCCATATTTGTACAGCGGCAAGGAAGCAAAAGGCGATGAGCCAGAATTACACCAGAAGGGATTCGCCCTAACATGTAAAATCGCTCTCTACCTGAAAGAAATGTTGGAACAGCTTTCGCTTAAAACTTTTGTCAAAACTTCCGGGAAAACGGGCTTACATATCTATGTTCCAATCGTGCGAAATATTGCTTATGAGCAAGTTCGGCAATTTTCTCAATCGATCGGTCACGCTCTCCTTGAGTCGCACCCGGAGCAGGTGACCATGGATTGGTCCGTGGCAAAACGAACCGGCAAAGTATTTTTCGATCACAATATGAACGCCAGGTCTAAGTCGCTTGCCTCCATCTATTCACCGCGCGTGATCGCGCAGGCGAGTGTTTCAACACCCCTCAATTGGAGCGAACTCAGCGACAGTTATCCGGCCGATTTCACCATCCAAACCGTGCCGGCACGATTAAACAAGGTCGGCGACCTCTGGTCGGATATTCTTTCAAACAAAAATGATCTGCAACGTTTTGCCGCGTCTGATCCATCCCTTTCAAAGAAGAGAACAACTGCAAAAAAGGCAAGATGACAAACCTTGACACGCTGGTTTACTTCACGCCATTATCGCCGCTACCATACTGGCTAAGAAAATTGCCCAATTCATCTGCGTGCTCTTCTTCTTTCTCCAGGATTTCTTCCATCAATCTCCTGGTTGTCGGATCCTTCTCACCCAGATAACGGATGATTTCGCGATAGGTATCTATAGCAATTCTTTCCGCGATCAGATCCTCTTTAATCATTTCGATGAGATCGCTACCTTCAACATACTGAGAGTGGCTCCGTTCTGTGAGATTGCCGGGATTGAAATCTGCTTCGCCCCCAAGCTGAACAATTCGGACGGCGATTCTGTCAGCATGTTCTTCTTCTTCCTGCGCATGCTTCAAAAATTCGTCGGCGATTGGTTCATGATTGATTCCTTTGGCCATATAGTGATGCCTTTTGTATCTGAGCACACAGATAATTTCTGTTGCCAGTGCATCATTTAGTATTTTCAATACTGATTCCCGGTTAGCCTTATAGCTCCCGGTAACCGGACCTTCTTCCATGTGCTCGCGAGCCCGCTTCCTAATCGCCTCAATGTCGACAACAAAATCCGATTTCAACATGATTTGCTCCGCCGTTTCTTGGTAATCACCCACCTAGAATGACGTTTGCTCATCCTTAAAGGTTTCAATTAAAAGTCCCGGTGGAGAGTCGCAAACCTCGTTCCAGCGCTCAGTTCGACAGCAAACGGGAACCCAACATGACCTCCGGCGTCTTTCATAATCACTTCCTACGTGTAGGGTGAGGTCACAATCTTTATGTTTGATCTCTTTGAATACAGACGTAAGGCAGTCAATCTGCTCAACCCAAAGGATCTTTTCCTTCTCTGGGAAGATGTCTGTCGTTGTTACGATCGAGGTGAAATAGGTAAGCAAGAGCTCGATGAAATGCGCGCGCTTATCTGGCCAACTCTCGCCTCCCTCACTGCTCTAAGAAAGCTGATTGACAACATTGAGATCGTTGGAACCAGGTCGAACATTTCCGATCAAGCCGCTTGGCGTTAGTACGCAAAACGTAGAATCGAAAAGATGCTTTCACGCGGCCGCCTCATGTAGCCGTCCACAAATTCGATTGGATGGTCAAACGGCCACAGCTATATTACCGATGGTGAGTTCTTGTCTTGGCCGGCCCTTATTCATTTTGATATGCACCACAACCGGTGTCGCTCAGACTCAAGTGGAGGGAACATCAGAAGGTCATCAACGTCAAAGCTGGCCAGTTGGAGAGGAGCACTTGCTCACGCATTTGATGACGAGAGCAAAATCGAAATAGTTTTTACATTATAGAGGTACTGAACAATGATCACAAAAGTCAATCGACTTAAGCTTGCCTTTGCGGGCTTCTGCGTTTTGCTAGGAACCACTGCCGCTCAGGCGGCAGATCTGGTTTCTACGCAAACGACGACGATCTTTGCTTGCGGCAAGCTATTTGATATTCAGGCAAATGCAGCCGGACTAACGGCCGCGGAAAGATCGGCAATTGTACAGAAAAACTTGGACAATGCCCTGGTGGCAGCGAAGGATCGCTCACCATCATGCGTGAAAGTGGTTATGATGAATCGCAATCCTGTCGTAACACTCGACGGATTCTACGTTATCACCGCTGATGGTAACAGCGCTGCTCGAGCGCAAATGAGCCAAATGCAATTGGCTGAAAAGTGGGCAGACAGCATTCGCTTGTGCTTGGCTGACAAAGCGGCCGTAGCTAGCTATCTGGCAATGCTCACTGGAAACTTCAAAACAAAGACAACTACAGTATCATCAGCCCTGGGTAAGCGAGAAGACATAGCAATAGCCCCGCGTGAAATGACGCTACCAGTGCAATTGCTTTCCCCTCTGCAAGGAGTAGTCGCAAAACCGGGCGATCGAGTGGAAGCAGTCCTGCGAAGTGACGTTCCATTTGGCCCTGACTTTGCCACTTACTTGCCAGCTGGAACGCGAGCTATTGGCGAGTTGGTTTATGCGAAGAACTATGTACCGAACAACTATGGTGGCAAAAAAGCCTTGACTCCCTGGTTCTATAGCTTGAGAACAGCAGATGGCAAGGATATTCCGATTGATGCGTATCTAATCGGCGATATCAATCTTTGGAAGAACGTTAGAACGAAACCTTCCCAAGCCATCTGCAGCGAACTGACACCGGGCGCCAAGGAAAGTCTCCTTGAAGCGAACCTGCCGTTGGAACCTGTTCCTGGAGAAGTAATCGGTGCCTGGCGTGGTCGAGCGATCGTTCCTTCAAATTCACTCGGATTTGTTGGCGAACCCGGCTATCGTACAAGCAACCTACAATATAACGGACTGATTCTCCCGAGGAATTCTTTCCGTATGGTTCCAGCCGGATCGCCAATGCTATTACAGCTGGCCGGCACTGCGGAATTTGCTGTAAGTTGCGCAGGACACACCATGTAAATTCACCAAATAAATCATTCGAGGTTATGCTTATGAATTCCAAGAATAGTTTGCTAGCGCAGGCAATCCTGTTGGCGCTAGCCTTGATTGGCACTCCCATACAAACTGCATTGGCCGGCTTTCCGCTCGGCAATGCTGTAACCATGGGCGGTGAGCCGGTATTTTGGATCAAGGCTCCGGCTGATGGATTTAGCCAAGAGCATCGTGCCCAACTGGCTCAGGATAATCTGGACAACGCACTGGCTACAGCACCTTATTGCGACCCTTCTTTGGTCAAAGTGGAAAGAATTAATGGTACGGTTGGTTTGACCCTAAATGGCCATTTAGTTGCTACGCCGGACATGGCATCTGCTAACGCAGAGAATCTGACGGCCGAACAACTCGCTCAAAAATGGGCAGATGGCATTAAGTCATTTCTCGCCGACCATAATCGATCCATCAGTTATCGAGACAGCCTGATCGGCATCCATCCGATTCAAGGATCTGTTGCTTATACGGAACGGAGGCTCTACGCACCTGAAGGCACTGCCATACCTGTTGTTTTCGAGCAGGCAGTCAGTGCTGATACTCTCAAGGTAGGCGATGTAGTTCGGGGCACGGTGAGCCAGGACGTTCCAATTGGCCACTTTTTGATTCCAACCGGATCGGTGGTTTCAGGTACAGTCGTCGATAATGGATCCCATCAGATGGTGCTGGCTTTCTCCGAGTTGAAGACGCCAAACGGCACTATCACTCCAATTCGCGCTTCCATTTCCACCACCTACTGCACCACGAGCGTCAAGCCGCATCCAGTATGTACTTTGTCCATGCCGGCCGGTTTGAGAACTGCCGCTAGAGTGCCGGCGATGATCGCGATTGGCGCACCAGCAAGCGAAACGGTGACCGAACAGGTTGCTTTCGTGCCTGGTTCTCATTTTGAGATTGCCGCCGGTCGAGAAGTATCCGTCATTCTCAACGACACAACGCCTGTGGCCCTGGTAGAGCGGAATATAGCGATGTAGGAGAAGATCACTGGCGCGGTCCAAAGAGGGACAGTGCTCACTTTGATCACCAGTGCGAGACGGTCGTCCAGATTATCTGAACTGGAGGAATAATGAAACAAGCAGTTATAGGCCTGGTTCCGACGACTATGCAGGCCGATGCTTTGATAGTTTTGTTAAGAGCAACTGGTATCAAAGACAGTGATATTTCCGTGGTGATGCCCGATTTTATCGCCAGTCGGGATTTAGGACACGAGAAGCACAGCAAAGCACCAGAAGGGGCCTCCGTGGGCGCCGGCACCGGCTTTGTCGTCGGTGGCGCGCTTGGTTGGCTGGCAGGGATGGGCGCCGTCTCCCTTCCCGGGCTTGGGCCTTTGCTTGCCGTCGGTCCAATATTGTCCGCTTTGAGCGGTGCGGCTGTCGGTGGGGCCGCCGGAGGGTTAATCGGCACCTTGATTGGACTGGGAATTCCAGAGTATGAAGCTCGACAATACGAGAGCAAGTTAAGAGATGGCAACATTCTTGTTTCTGTACATACGGAAGACAATAAGTCCGCCAAGACCGTCAGGGAAATTCTCAAAGCGGGAGGAGTACAAGACGTCACGTGCACAGCAGAGACGCCTGTGAAGAGACTCTGAGCGCCGTTTGGCAATAGATGAGAGTCGCTCCTGACGACGATGTTTCTTGTAGAGCGGATCTCTTCTGTTCAGAAGAGTATGCGCTCATAGAAACCATCTAATTCCGCAACTTTCTACTCCTCGGTCTTCTTCAGTCGACAAAAATGGAACATTGGGTTTGGTTTCTTGTCTTTCGTCGTATGTTGACAGGAAACTACACCGATGAAAAGTGAATCAATCGATCGTCTAAATAGTCTCCTGAGGGACGAAGTATCTGCTATCGAGACCTATTCAAAAGCTGAGACTCGAGCGCGATCAAAACACATTCGGGAAGTGCTCGTTTTTTGTCAAATGCAGCACCAAAGGCGGGCGCAAAGATTAACAGAGCGTATTACAACCCTGGGCGGTAAACCAAGTTACAATGGGCACCCCTGGGGAGCCCTAGTTAAATTGATCGCGTCCAATGTATTTAGCTTTGATGAGAAATTGGCGATCGCTGTGCTCGAGGAAGGTGAGGACGTCGGCTTGATTTCTTACAAAGAGGCGCTTAAAAAAGTCGACTCAGCTTCTGTCAGGATGATCGAAACCGATCTTCTGCCAACGCAAATCTTTACTCGTGAAATGATTCACGATCTTAAAGAATCTCTGGCTGACTCAGACTTGACCTCAGGTTCCAGCGGAAAGTTCGGCGAGCCGTGAAGCGCACTCAACAATGAATTTCCCCGACTATGGAGACTCGTCTTGACTCCAGTAACGCTCTGCGTACGTGCTCTCACCCAATGTCAAAGCGTATGCCAAATTCTCCTTGAGAAACATATCTACAGTACCAAATAGTCCCGTAAACTGCGATTTATAAGCCGCAGCCGCATGAGCTATCTGGTTCATCTTATTTGTTTTCAAGGTCCTGATCGGGCGAAACCTGTAACCATTCGAATTCGCCGAATCGAGAAACGTTCTCGCGATGCGCCGAAAAGCGATGAAGCGCTCTTTGCCCCTGGTTGGATAATTACCAAAAGCGTGTACCTGGTCGAAGCTGCGCAAAAATGAGTGCACACATTCGCGGCGATCGAGTCGTACCACATCTAATGGTAACCCGTTATTCACGGCCGCACCAATTTCAGAAAAGCGCAGGTTGAGAGCGCAATCCAGAAAGACGTATGGTCTGTCTTCGTAATAGACGATTTTGACGTCCTTTGGCAGTGTCAATGAGCAAGCAAAGCTCAGTCTATGATCGATATGGCTTCCTACTGCAAGGGGGAAAAACGTTGTCTCGGGTTGCGTTTCTTCCCACAGTTTCACTATGGTAGAGCTAATTTGACCGACCAATTCAGAATCGGATGGGTCGGATTCCAGATGTTTACCGATAAACGAATCATAGATTCGATTCCTCACTGGAGCATCTGGGAAATTGAGCCATCGGTATTCCAAACCGAGCAACTCCATAGCTAGTTTGTCTTCCCGCAAGCGCTCTTCGTACTGTGTTTTTCGTTCGGCCGTATCGTCACCTCTGCTGAAAATCGTGGCAACAAGAATCTTCTTGCCTGCAAGACGCTCACTGATGAGCAGACCGGAACACGAGAGCACAACATCATCAAGGTGAGGTGAAATAAAGAGCAAATCACACTTCATTTATGCCTTCGATCGAACTGCACGGGTTCACAAGTTGTTTGAATAAATACTTGGCTATCCAATTACATATCCTAACAACTATCGACATTCTATGCAGCTTTCCAATGCCCTTGTTGGCTGACATTATCAGGGGTGTTTCAGATCAGGCAGCCGCGTCTTTGTGGATTATCCCAAGCAAATTACCATTTTCATCTACGATCGGTACATGACGTATTTGCAGATCATCCATCAATTTCACAGCATTTTCAATATCGTCCTCGGGACGACAGGTTGCGACGTTAGGCGTCATTATCTCTCCTACCGTGGTTTGGGACGTTAGAGATTCTCCGATTACCCGTACGGCTACGTCTCGTTCTGCCACCAGTCCAATTAGCTCCCGGCTCTGTTTGCTTGCCACCACCGGCACCGCTGACACGCTGTGATTTTTCATAATTTGGGCGGCAGCGAATACAGTATCAGTAGGCACAACAACCCTCTTTACGCTATCCATGAGATCTTTGCACTTGGGCATTTCATCCTCCTGTCCGCGACAGGACGTCAGTAATCTGTAGAGGTTGACGGTGGCAATCCGAAAAGTTCCGCCGCCCTCGACCCACCCGGTCTTTCAATTTGCTTTCAGTTTCAAAGTAAACAGGCCCAACCAGCTGACACGGGTCCAGGTGCTGATGAGCTTGAGGCACTTCCGTTTGCCTGACTTCAGTTCACGAATTCTGCGATTCTCTGGAACATTGTTCGAGATACGCAGTCTTTTGTCTCATCGAGAACACCCAAAACTACTCACTCCCACGAAGCAAAGCGCTATGTGCTTCGTACCCGCAAAAGAAAAACAAAAACGTTTTTCCCCAGTATCAGTAATCAAAATGATACTGGTTCTTTTTATTTTGGAGGAGTGGCAAAAATGATCCAATGCAAACAAATTATGACGGCAGATCCTGCTTGCTGCGCACCGTCATGCACGGTTGACGCAGTGGCCCAGATGATGAAGCAACATGACATTGGACCTGTACCAGTCGTGAGCAATGACTCGCAGCACGCGTTGGTTGGTATCATAACCGATCGGGATCTTGCTCTAAAAGTTGTGGCAGCGAATCAGCAACCCAGTCAGATTGCTGCTTCACAGATCATGACGAAGGAGCCTGTTTGCTGCAAGCCAGATGATGATATAGAAGACGTCCTCGACCTGATGCAAACGCATCAATTGCGCCGCATACCGGTCGTAGACACAAGAAATAGGTTGATTGGCATAATCTCCCAGGCGGATATAGCGAATCGCCTCAATTGGAGCGATAAAACTGCTCAGGTAGTCGAGCAAGTTTCAAAACCAAATTCGAAAGAAGACGCAAAGGTCTAGCGGCAAACTGCGTTACTTGTGACTGGTGTTCTGTCTGACAACCTTTGCTACTGCCTTTAAATCAAAGACAAGTTGATCATAGGCCTGATGGCGGTGTCTGGAGTCGGGTTGGCGAAGAATAGCGGAAGGATGCAGCGTTTGTACAACAAATGGCGCAAACTCTGCATGTACAAATTTGCCACGATCCTTTGTGACGCTAGCCTTTTCTTTAAGCAGGGACTTAGCTGCGGTGGCGCCTAGACAGACGACAACTGTTGGTTTTATCAAATCAATCTCGGACAACAGCCACGGTTGACAAGCTTTGATTTCATAAACTCGTGGCTGCTTGTGAATCCTGCGTTTACCGCGCTCGATGAATTTAAAATGCTTGACTGCATTGGTGAAATATACTGCCGTTCGCTCAATGCCGGCCTCTGCCATGGCCTTATCCAGGAGTCGCCCTGCTGGACCTACAAACGGCTC
>PSRH01000223.1 GCA_003175915.1 Candidatus Melainabacteria bacterium
TTCAGCCAAAGCCTTCTGTCTCAAGTACAACGACCAGCGAGCCGGTGCAAATCTCTCCGGTTGTGACTGGAAGAAGCACGGGTCCAATCCAAAGGATCCCAGCCGCAAGGATGAAACCATCCGCTCCGCCTCTAATGCAATCGCCATCCCAAATGGTAGAGCCCGTGCCCCTCGAATCTCTACAACAACCGATACCCCTGGAGCCGGCGGTGACATCTATAACGAAAGAGAATGTCGAAAAAACGGCGGCGATGGGAGCAGTAGGAGGAATCGCTGTGTATGATGCTCTGGAGCCAGAGCAACGACAACGAGCTAAAGATGCAGCCATGTCAGGGTTGTCTAAAGGCTGGAAAAAATGGCAGTCCCTGGACGACAATCAAAAGGCTAGTGCGAAGCGAACCGCCGTGGGCGCGGTTGGAAAGGCAATTAAGCTGTGGAAGCAACTGCCGGAGCGATAATCTGAATATCAAATCTTAGTTGGTCAAGATTTGGTCAAAGAAATTGAAGACACTACCGAAAGGTCTTGATGACCCGAGGAGTGGATTATGGCCTTCGACGATAATTTCGGTAGACCCGGGCGCAATGTTGGCGCAGATAACGTTGCCCAAAGACTTTCTTTTTTGGTTGATGCCTTTGGATTACCTGGTAGGCGAGTGTCTCAAGTTCCACAAGAGCAAAGCGAATCAGGTTTGGCAGGTCAGACAAGCTTTTGCTCGCTGAACGACGATCCGCGGCCATTACAGTTATTGCGAAACCGCCTGCGAGATCTCGAACAACGAGCGGAGGCTCAGCATCGTCGAGTGACAATGGTTGATTTAGCGGAAGCAGGCTTCACGCCAGAAAATCTCCTCCAGCTTGGCGATCGCGGCACTGCTACGTTGCTTCATCGGCACAATATCGAAGTTAATATTAGGCGGCGTATGGTTGCACTAATGACAGACAATCCGAACATCACGCCTCAGCAATTGCTAGAACGACTCGGTGAGCATATTCCGCTCGAAGGTTTTCCGCCGGGTAATCCAATCAGTCGGCATCCAGGCCTAGATGTTTTAGCACTCTTGGCCATTTGTCGGTTCGACAATGCTGATGTTCCGGCGGCGATGCAGAATCAAGTGCATCAGAATGCCATGGCCATGCTGTTACTAGCTAATCACAATAATTGGAACCAGGCGGGAGCTCCTGCCGGCGATGCGATACGCAGATTTTTCGGAGACGCTTCATTGTTCCGCAGTGGCCAGAGGCTAGAAACATATTTGGGCGCCCTGGATAGCTTGTCGCCAAACATAAGAGAAGCGGTTCGAACGCGCTGGAGAGATTTATATCGACGGACTCTCGACGATGTGTATCCGCTAAGTGGTCGGTAAAGGCTACATAAATTTGTCCGTGTGGATTCTACGTCATTGACATTGATTTTGAACGAATATCAATAGTCCAAAGCGCTCATTTGAAGTTAAGATTCTCAGTGTGCAAGGGAGTCTTTCAACCGGAGGGTTGTATAGATGAAGCGCGAATTCTATTTTCAGAGCGACGTATCAAACAAATTCTGGACTATTGAATTAGAGGGCAAGACGCTGGTGACTACCAATGGCAGAATTGGTTCGCACTCTCGCGAAACCCGCAAAGACTATGGAAGCGAAGAGGAAGCTAAACGCGAATACGAGAAACTGATCAAAGAAAAGCTCGGTAAGGGTTACATCGAAGGATCAATAGCCAATGCACCATCCTATGTGAAACCGAATTGGTCTGAAATGTCAATGACCGAGGACGTATTCTGGAGAATCATAGGTTTGTTCAACTGGAAAAAAGAGGGCGATGACGACGCCGTCCTAAAACCTGCCATTGCAGCTCTGTCCAACATGAGTGAAAAAGATATAGAGTGCTTCCAGGATATACTGGCAGAGAAACTACATGCGATTGATACGGAAGCGCACGCAAGAGAAATCGGCGAAGACGCATACAATGGTAACGATTATTTTTCGGTCGATCAATTTCTCTACAGTCGTTGTTGTGTTGTGGCGAACGGCCAACAATTTTTTCAATCAGTCCTTGCGCACCCCAAACGGATGCCCAAGGATTTAGAATTCGAAGCTTTACTTTATTTGGCTTCTGCCGCCTACGAAAGGAAGACAGGAAAAGAATTCGATTATATTGCCCCAACCTGCTACGAGACCTATAGCAACGAAGACGGTTGGGTAGGTGCGCTGGTTGAGTAACGAACGTTAGCGGTGGTGGGTGTTCGTCACAATCCGAGAACTTTGTCCAAATCTGATTTCAGCCACAAGGGATTAACGCCAAGCGAGAGCGTTTGGCCCCCGCCAACGTAACCGTTGACCGTACAACACTTGAAGCATATAACGTATTCGCCAGTAGTATTGCCGGATTTGAATCTCAGTCCATGATGTGGTTCATAGCAGTTCATTCTAGACGATGCTGGTAATAGTGAGTGTTCCAAGTCAGAGATGATCTGACGGCGAAGCGCTGGATCTGTGACCGCGATTGTCTTTACGATATGACAGCCATCGAACCCTTTAGCAGAAAATACGTTCTTCGTCGGTTCAAGCTGAAGTACTTCCAGCTGATTAGCTGCTTCTATAAATTTCCTATCTTCGGCTGGTAAGGCCTCGACAACAATGTTATTGCGACCCCAGAAGATTAACGCAACTATTCCACAAAAAATGAGGACTACGAGAGCAAACACACCAATCAAAATTTTTCGTAGCATTGTGCCTTTTACCTTTCAACTGCAAGTTTGAGGAAACTCAAGTCGCCGTAGATATGCAGTGCACATCAGAATGTCGAGACCGGCAAACTCGGCAAATTTTTCTGGTGGCAGCGTAGGCCAGATTGCTGATAGTAAGAGCGGCCGCTCTTTTCGCTCCAACATTTTGTGAAACGGCGGTACACGACCCATTCGAACCATTTCTTGAGCAATTTGTGTTCTGGATAGCGAGTCTATAAACATCTGCAACGTTACCTTGTCAGCTTCTTCACTTTTCCCAACAACAAAAGCACCGCTAAGGAAAGGTACATTCTTGATCGAACAAGTAAGAAGGGACTGTCCTTCTGGAAATCCAGTCCATTTGACGTCGACCGGACTGTTCTTATCTGGCAAAGTCCCCGTAAAGGAGCATGAACTTTCGAATAGTCGTTCGAAGGGCGATAAAACAGTCTGTTCAATTTCGTCCGTATTGATGCGCTCTGCATCTAGGCCGTCCGGATAATAAGTAAGTTTGTATAGAATCACTGTTGGAACCCGACAATTTACGGAAGCTACGACAAGATCATGGGAACAGCCATGGCTTTGAGAAATGCGTAAATGGGATCAAACCATGGTGACTGACTGCCTACCTGTAACTACCCTGTTTTGTTTTTCCTCAATCTCCAGGGAATGGACATACAAAAAACAGTCGGTTAACTGTTGCGATTTCGAATGAACGTATGAGACAGTCCGCTCATAATTAGTAAAGGCTGGAGGTCGATAGCGGCCTAAACTACTGGGGCTGCTGCTGCACGCTTTCAGAAAAGACGAGGAGATGGCATGAATAGGCAACAGGGTGTGCAAATCCATATTGCGGTCACAATGCTATGCAGCTTTCTGCTTACAGCTTGTGCACTGACCGGCGCTCCCAATAATCCTGAATTGGACAACTCAAAGGAGCCAAAAAGTATGAGTTTGGAAGAGGTGCCTTGCCGAGATAAAAGGGCTGGAGCAAGAATGAAGAATGACCAAACAGGATCTGGAAAAACGATCGAAGCAGTGGTCGGATCTACCATCTGTACTGAATTCTGGGCACGTAACACGAACTCAGATCGGTCGATAAAGGGTTTTAAGGTAATTGTCACCGGGGAAGCAGTCGATGGACTGATGATAAGCAAGCCACAGCTCACCCTCTCAACCGATGGTAGTGGTGCTAACAGTCGGTACGTGGATAGTAGTCCGGCCACAGTAAATCTTGGCAGCGCCCCAAAATGGTTGCAGAAGCGTTGTCCACTTGGCGTTTTCTATTGGCAGTTTGAAGCTCCGAACCTTGAACTTGCTCGGAACGGCGTGCTGCACGTGTCGTTAAATGGCTACGTCGCGAAAGAGGGACCGCCAAAGTTAGGAGGTGGTGATCTTGTCATCAAGGTGTTTCACGTCACACCAGCTCACAATACTTTGTCTCCAACCCCGGGCGGACCGGTGTCAATTCCTCTGATTTTCCACCAAGAGTTCATTAAAACGTCTCGCTGACCAAGACTCCAATGCGCCTGCGCTTCGGCAAGGGCGGTACCAGCCGTACTGTTCCTAAACGTTGTCGTATCTGCGCCAGCTCGGTAACAATTTCAACTCTGGGCTTTGTCGGCAGTGGTTTTGGTACATAGAAGGGACTTGCCGGTTTTGAAGCTACGCAATCCATAGATGGGTCTCCCTGATAGTTAATGTACCTACTGTCCCGTCGTTGAAATTAGGAGGACTCCGCAATTTGCCCAGGCAAACACTGACAACTCGGGCGTTAAGCAACTATTGGCAAGCTCAGCGAGTTCACTAATTGGCGAAAACTTCTGCGATAATTTCTAAGGGATGGTGTGCTTCATTCCGTTGATCGGAGATAAAGGCAGCTCAGTCCTTACGATGTGATGATATCGTCTGTGGTAGCAACGATCTACAATCGCTAATCGCCAGGAGCAAAATCAGTGATGTCCAGATGGCAGAGGTATCCTGCAGCCGTTTTTCTGATAATGACTTTTCTTACTTCTTGCAGTATCGGAGAAGCGTTCCAGGAAGGTTATCAAGCTGGTTTCCACTTTGCGCGCGGCGAGCGTTACTATAAGACTGGAGACGATTCTCAAGCAGAAAATGAATTCAAGGTAGCATTGCAGGCGGCAGATAAATGTAAGGCCTGGACTATAAAATCCAGATGTCTGGTTAGGCTGGGCCAACTCTGCGTTAAGCAGGGGAAAAATGCCGAGGCAGATTCTGATTTTAAGTCGGCTATAGAGCTATTTGATAGAAATGCTGAATCGCCTTATGTCAAGAAAAACCTTCACGAATTGAAGAATTTCTGGGCCATGGCGCTGCATGGCCGTGCAGACATTTTGCAAAAACTTCCCAACCGCGGTACGGAAGCACAAGAACTAGAGGCAAAAGCAAAAACTTTGGAATCGAATTGATCTTGAGCGAGGGTTGTCCCGCGAATCGATCTGGCAAGAACTTGATATCCACAGATAGCCCAAGCCAAGCACTGGTCAACCGATTTTCAATAGGATGACTGTTCAGATGGAAGCAAGATCGATTGCCTCCGCTTTTGAACGGGGGGTTGCCGTGTCAGATTTTTTTCGGATCAACGACGATTTATCACCAATAGTAAATGAAGTACCGGAGCGAGGTATCCTCAATTTTCTGCAAGGACTATACAAACTGCCGCGGCAAAACCAGTTGGAGGGACGTACCAATAGCCAACGCATCGTTTTACCGCAGGCGGAAAGGACACGCCTCGAAGGTATCGCAGGCGAAGCTCGAGGTCTCACTGATCAGCAACTGGTATCGGGATTAGCTAATCGGCTACGTTCTCCCGAAGCGCGCGCTCAGGCGTTGCAAGGATTGCAAGAAATTGCTCCTTTTGCTGCACCATACCTGGCGGAACAACTCAATGCAATCCGTTTCGTAGATAGAGAAGTTGCTGAACTTGCTCTGCGTCAGCTTGGCCTTGCTTCAATGCCGGCCCTCGTTGATGAGATTGCCAATCCCCACACGCCAGAAGGCCATAGACGAGCCACTAGGATCTACAACGATCTCGCTCGTACCGCCCCTCCGGATACTATTGTAAGAGATGAGCACGGGCGCTTCAGACGTATGCTCAATCCGACACCCGGTCGAAATGTAAGCCAGGATGTCGATTACGACTCTCAGGGGCGCCTTGTGATCTCGGCGAGTTATGGAACTTTCACACCGCAAGATGATGGCACGCACATCCTGCGGGACACTCGATATGAACCACCCGTGGTGGTGCGAACGTACAATTTGCAGGTGGACGGCGACGGAAACATCCAATACAATGTTAATCGGCCGGGTGAGCCGTCTTGGGTGATTCAAAGGCGCATTTCAGGTGAATTGAGGATTTACGATCGCGGTCGACTTGTTTCTCCCGAACGACCTGAATAACCTTACTATCGTCGCGGTTTATTCTGGTCATAGCGTTGACGAACCAATTGGCCCATCAATGAACTGGTGGGACGTCTCGGACCGCCACCGCCAAATCCGCTGCCGCTGCCTTCGAACAATTTAAGCAGCTTATAAAGAAGCATGTATATAAATTGAACCATTTCCCGCTTCGAATCCTCCCGGGTGGGGGTCCGTAATCTATACTTTCCCATGATTTCTGTTCCGTGAGGTTTATGAAACGGCGCAATTCGGTTAATTTTATCCTTTTATCTTGCCTGACTTTCCTTTGGGCAGGCTGCTCGGTTCGTTCAGACAATTCGGCTAACACAGACAATGCGCTCTACAAGCGGGTCATGCAAACAGGTACAATCCGCTGTGGTTATGGGATGTTTCCGCCGTACTGCATGAAAGACCCGAACACTGGCAAATTGTCGGGTATTTTCGTGGAAATTTTAGATGAAGCCGGAAAGAATCTGGGGCTCAAAATAGACTGGA
>PSRH01000110.1 GCA_003175915.1 Candidatus Melainabacteria bacterium
GCATTACGTGAAGGACTGGCTGAAGCGTAATGAGATACTGAGTCCACTTCGCAAGGGACAGTCAGGCAGTAGCATAGACACCATCGCAGATTTAGTCTGGATGGTGTTTTTGTTTGCTGGTTTTTGACAGTGAGCCGCTCTGGCTGGTTTATTCAACCAATGAGTTTCCGCACGCTAACGGTCATCGGCCTTGTCTGGTTAGTGACCGCTTTGCCCGATCAAACAAGCGAAGCTAAGAGCACAAACGATAAGCCTTCTGCAAAAACAGCCGGGACAGCACTTTGCCCGGAGCAAGCGACCCTGGACATAAATCCCCAAACTGCCAGTTCACCTCGCCAACAACCACCAAATCTACCGAAAGACTGGAACTTATCGCACAAGATCCTGACAGGCAGTGTCTCAAAGTTTCAAAGGGCGGATAAAGAACGAGATCGCAAGACCATAATTAGGTTGGCCAAAGCAAATGACGATACCGTATATGGTGAAGCCAACCGTGCACTGAAATCAGGTAACTATGAATTAGCAGCCAAACTTTACGAACTCCTCAGTGAACGCAAGCCCAATGATCCTCGCTACTTTTATGGAGCCGGGATTGCCTATCACATGCAAGGAAATGACTATGATGCTTTCTCTAACCTCGAGATCGCCTGGCACCTCGGGGATTTACCTATTTACGCACAAACGGCAGAATCAATCATCCCATTTCTAAAAAACAAGGTCGACGATCAATTCAAGCTCACTTTCCAATACGATGCGCATGATCCGGCTTTAGTCGTGAACGCAGGAGCGAGATGTTGGAAAGCAGGGCTGACGAAGCAAAGCCTTCAACTTTTCGGGTATGCGCTAAAACACGAACCGCTCTATGCCCAGATTGCCGCCTACGATCTTGGTGTCAATGCCGAATACAGACACGACTATAAGCTCGCCTTAAAGTATTACAAATGGGCGGCAGCGCAGAGCCACAGACTGGAGTTGGAAGAAAAACAGTTTCCTCTATATAGCGGCAAGATCAGGAAGAGCTTAAAGCAATTGCCGACCTTCTATATAGAACAAGCCTGTGCGGATGTAGAAAATGAGCTCAAAGGTAATGTCCATGCTTCCGCCTGGCATGGTTGGGTACAAGCCCAGTCACTTCCCAAACATTGGTGCTCTGAAGTTTGTCCTCTCTGTGCAATTTCGCGTACTCGCAAAGAATACGAGGCCGGACTGATGGACTTTAAACCCTGAGAGAAACCCGTGTGATATACTGCTAATGTTGGTTTCCCTCAGCTCCAGCACCACCCGCTACCACGGGCGGTTATTTGTCGACCACTCACAGGTCATAGCACCGCCAAGGTAAATCGATCTTATGAGACGGACCTCGATTCGACCTTACACGCTGCGGAACCAACAGGGGGCTGGCTTCATCATCCTCACTCTGTTCATTGCCGCTTTTGTGATATTGCCGTGCGGGTTATTCGCGTTCGAGTTGATGCGATACAACTTGATCACTCAAGAGCTGCGCAATGTTACGGACGCCGCCGCTCTTGCAGGTGGAGCTGCTATGGCAAGCGCTCCCAAGGATCTCGACTTGCCGACAGTGCACGAACTAGCCATTCAAACTGCGGTGGTAACCTTTGAGCAAAACAGCGTCGCCTCAACCAAATTTGCTCCGACTAACGTCACTGTTCATCAGAATGCCTTGTCCTCAGAGGTACCGCGCAAACCCTTCCAGGCAATCTTGAATATTGCTCTGGTTGACGATTTAGGCCGTCTCCAGCAGCTAGGCAGTAGCGGCATAAAGAAATTGCATGTGCAGGCTCTCTATGCTGACACACCGGCTTTTACTCATCTCTTGAACTTGATGCCAGTATTTGTCGCTAGTGCCCAAGCCGATGCCGGCCTGCCGCAGTTGGATCTATTCATTTGTTTTGATGTTTCTGGATCTATGGACGACCAAACGGAAGTCACATTAGTGCGACGATTCTGGAACATAACCGAAAAGACCGTTGATTACAAAATCCTCGAAACAGGCACCATTGCTGAATTATTCAAGCCTCCTCCGACGGGTACTGCGCTGAACGCCTTTTGGCCGCAAAATCTCTCCTACGGTTCCTACGGTGGACCAGAAGCGAACGAATGTCCCTGGATTTTCTCTGAAGGTCCCTATCCTCTTGGTAGCAAGATCAATCGCTTGCGGTCAGGGAAGCATCCCAAATTTATTCATGACGAGCCCCCTTTTAATGAACCTTCTAATCGAGTGGAAGAACAGGGATGTCCACCTGGTAACTTTGACCCGCACGATCCAGAAAACCGCCTGGGAAATAAATTGGATGGCAATGCTTACGAAACAGGGTTCACCGATCTAGTTGTGAAAGCGTCCGACCATGGCATTTACCTCTATCCAAACATTGAGACATGTGTGGAAGCCTCGCGCGGCAACTTGGAAAACAAACTGACTTTCACGCTAAGCAAGGGTGGTTCCAAATTCAAAGTACATCCGGAGCTCAGTCTGATCATGCCGACGCCTGGTTACTACGCAGACTACTGGACGCAGGCGCAAGCTGCCTGTGAACCGATTAGCAGTGCCCGAAAGGCGGCATTGAAATTCCTGGATTACCTGAATAAAAATGCAGACGTTCACTTTGCCCTGGATGCGTTCGCAGATAATGCTGGACTGGACGAGGCGGACTACTGGAAGACGACTGCTCGAAAAATAGATGTCTACTACCCTTTCGGAGGGGAAGATCTTTATCCGATTCCTTTCATAGGGCTCGACTTCTACAAATCGAAGTTTGAGGATGTGAGTGCTGCATTTAGTGGCACGGGTGTTGGCAATCTCGTAGGGTATTACGACAAACACCGTCTTGCTCTTGGTCCAACGGGAAAGACCAATATTGTCGAACCACTCCATCGAGCCATCGAACAACTTACTAACCCTACGAAGACGCGCCGTTTTTCTAAAAAGGCAATACTGCTCTTCACTGATGGCGTGGCAAACGAGCCCTATAACACCGAATCGGCCAACTCAATGGCGCTGAAAGAAGCGCGCCGCGCTTACGAAAATGGCATCCCAATTTTTACGATAGGCCTTTCCCAAAATAGTGAGATGAGACGATTGGAAAGCGAACTGCTGGGCGACGGACTGAATGGCTCGGGAAAAGGCATTGCTTATGTATCAGGCAATCATGCTGCTTATATTCCAGTAGGCAAGGGTCAAGACCTCCAGGATGCCTTTCAAACTGTGGCGCGAAATCTTGTTGTTCTGCGAGGACGAAAATAGTTCACAGATCCTCTTGCGTTGCCTGAAATTTTGCCGCCCTTTCATACGGGCGGGATCCTAGTCAGCACTTTGAACTAAGCCCCGCCAACCTCAGCGAAAAATGCCGAAGATTTTGTGGAACAAGCGTCCGACAAAGCCGCTCTTCGATGGGCTACCCTCCTCCCTGGCTGGTGACGTGGCACCCTCTTCCGGGCTGGCCGCTAACTGAGGTGAAGGCAAATTCAGTTCGTAATCATGTAGAAGAGGATTGACCGGGACCGGGAATGCTGCTGGTGGTTGAGGATGTAAGCGATAGTAAGCTTGCATGTAGTTTTTCCAGATTCCTGCTGCAATTGCTCCCCCGGTTACTTGCGTGCCAGGCACGGCTTTGTGTTCGTCATTGCCACCCCAAACTGCCGTAACCGTGTCGGGCGTGAAACCAACAAACCATACGTCTTTGCCACCGTCGGCAGTGCCGGTCTTGCCGGCAACGGGTCGATCAGGTAACTGGGCAGCCTTACCCGTACCAACCTTGACTACGTCTTGCATGATGTCCACCAGTTGATCGACCGGTTCGGCATCAAACACTGGCTGCTCGTTCAACTTGCACACTCCCAGAATCTGCCCGTCCTTATTTTCAATGCGCCTGATTAAGATCGGCTCTGCCCTTACCCCCCTTCGCGCGAAGGTGGCATAGGCTGATGCCATTTCCAAGGGACTGACTGCGCCGGTGCCCAGGGCGATAGCAGGGGTTGGAGCAAGGGGGGAGCTGATCCCGGCTAACCTTGCCGTATTGATAATCTGCCCTATGCCAGTTGCTTCCGCTAACCGAACGGCACAGACGTTGCGCGAGAGCGCCAGAGCGCGGCGGACAGAAATCGGGCCAAGAAACGTGCCGTCAAAGTTTTTAGGCGTGTAGACGCCTTCCGTGCCTGGTATACGAATGCTCAGCGGCATGTCGTCTACTACTGTATCCGGTGTGATCGCTCCGGAAAGCAAACCGGCTAGATAGACAAACGGTTTGAATGCCGATCCGGCAGTATGGCAGTTGAGAGCTCGATCCCATGGATTCAGCTGATAGGAACCGGTTCCGCCGATTAGCGAGATCACTGCTGCATCTTTCACGGACAGGCACACCAGGGCTCCCTGGGAAATCCCCCGTGGCGCTCTCCGGATTCCTAGGGTTAAGGCCTTTTCTGCCTCTTCTTGGGCACGAATATCTAGATTGGTGAATACTTTCGTTCCAGCAGCGTGAATCTTTTCGTGGCCGAATTGTGACTCGAGTACCTGCAGTACGTATGAAATGTAGTACCACATGCTATCGCGCGTGGTACCAGTGTCTCTAAACTTCAAGTTTTCATATCTGGCTTTTGCGGCTAGCTCAGGGGAGATATAGTGGAGGGCGGCCATGTTTGTCAGTATGTCCTTTTGCCGCTTCAGTGCTTCGCCATAATGAGCAGGTTCGCTGAGAGTTGAAGGTGCCGTAACAAGTCCGGCTAAATATGCGGATTCTGCCGGTGTCAAGGTTGAGGAGGTTTTGCCGAAATATTTCTCAGCAGCCCGCTCTACACCGAAAGCTCCTCTACCAAAGTAGATGTAGTTTAAATACGCCTCGAGAATCTTTTTCTTGGGATAGAGCATCTCCAGTTCAATGGCCAGAATGGCCTCTTGTACTTTTCCATAGAGGCTGCGTTTCTGGGTCGGAAAAAACAAATTCTTTACCAGCTGTTGGGTGATCGTGGATCCACCTTGCACAGCGTGTCCTTTGGAAAGGTTGACTGAAACAGCGCGGGCGATACTGAGCAGGTTGACGCCATGGTGCTGGTAGAAATCGCGGTCTTCAGAAGTGACGATCGCTTGCTGCATTGATTTGGCGATCTGGCCAAGGGGTACGGGGAAAGAGTCGCGGTCGGCGAAGACGGTAAGGACAAGCTTGTCATTGCGATCGTAAATCTGTAATCCGGAGTCTTGCGAAGGTAGACTGAGCGATTTGACACTGGCATTCACACTAAATACGAGCAAAACTAAGGCGGTAAGCGCCGAGATGGCTGCCAAAACCCCGGCGCGAACAAAAGACTGGCCGCCTATAAAACTTCTTTTCACTCCATTGTTCTCGCCCATTTGCCTTTAAAAACCGGATGACCCTTATCTAAGTTCAACATTTTTCCAACAGACTTGCCCTAGGCAATGAACTTTTTGAAACAATAATCGTTGTTGTCACTAGGTGTGGTACGGCGGATTGGTCGGGGAGAGTTTGTCGTACCATTCACCTGACTGTGCGAAAAATTGGTTGCTCAATTATCTTTGCCGCTTGGAAGAGCGGCCGGGATTCTTTGGAGAATCTAACTCCATTTGATAAAGGTGGCATATATCTAACTGGCAATTTGCCTCATAACCGATTCATCTAGCAGGTAAACGGGTATTAGCACATTAGGTTTGGAGAGAGGTAATCAAAAAAACCGGACTGGGCTAAGCCTCGCTTACCTATTACCACGACGCGCCCAGCCTTCATGTGGTTCCATTGCCCGGTCATC
>PSRH01000039.1 GCA_003175915.1 Candidatus Melainabacteria bacterium
CGTGCGAGCAATCGCTTCCTCTCGGGTTCTTCCCCAGACAACCAGCTTGGCCAAAAGCGAATCATAGAATGGTTGGACCTTATATCCCTGATAGCAAGCTGAGTCCACCCTTACCCATGGTAGGCGCGGCTCAAAATATTTCGCAATCGTTCCCGGACTGGGTAGAAAGCCGCGGAAAGGATCTTCCGCATTAATGCGGCACTCAATGGCGTGTCCACGAAAATCAACTTCGCTCTGCTTAAAGCTAAGCTTCTCACCCGCTGCTATGCGAATCTGTTCTTTGACGATGTCTACACCAGTTACCATCTCGCTAATCGGGTGTTCTACCTGAACTCTTGTGTTCACTTCCAGGAGGTAATATTGATCCTGAGAAATCAATCCTTCGAAAGTGCCAGCCGAAGTGTAACCAACTGTGGTGGCGGCCTGCACGGCGGCAGCGATTGCTTGCTTTCGGGCACTGGCACTGAGTATGGGAGAGGGCGTTTCCTCCAGGAGCTTTTGATGCCGTCTTTGCACGGAACAATCTCGTTCGCCAAGATGAATAACGTTAGCAAATGAATCCGCCAGGATCTGCACCTCAATATGCCTCGGCTCAGGCAGGTACTTTTCCAGATAGACTTCCTTGTTACCGAAGTAGCTTTGCCCTTCCCTTTGGGCAGCAACAACGGCGGCTGCCACTTCCTCCTCGCTTCTGGCTAACTTGAACCCCCTGCCACCGCCGCCGGCACTAGCTTTAATGGCAATCGGGTAACCCCATTTTTTAGCCAATCCGAGCGCTTCACCAGGATCGGCAACCGGCCGGATCGTCCCCGGCACAATTGGCACACCGGCCTCTTGCATGGATTTCCTGAATTCCACTTTTGAACCTAATTTCGCAATCACTTCTGCATCTGGTCCGATAAAAGTAATGCCGCTTTCGCGACAAGCCCTTGCCAAATCAGGATTTTCCGAAAGGAAGCCATAGCCCGGATGAATTGCTTCGGAACCCGAGCGCTTGGCCAGGCTGATAATCTGATCGATATCCAAATAGACGGAAGCGGGGTTACCCTCAAGAGCGTAGTGCTCATCAGTCAACTGCACGTGCCTGGCCAACTCATCCACTTGCGAATAAATTGCCACCGGCGTCACTGCCAGTTCTCGACAGGCGTTGATAACGCGCACGGCAATTTCAGAACGATTGGCGATCAGAACTTTTTTGAACATTTTTTCCTGGATACAAGTAAACAGAAGCAGCGTCGTCGAAGCTAAGCTAACAACATATCAGTTAAAAACAGAATTAGAAATCTTCCCGGTTGAGCTGGCGTTTGGTGAGAGAAAGCGACAGGTGAGAAAGTGTCGTCTAGATCAATCAAATTTTGAAAAATTATGAGATGGTACGATCTGACCGGCCACCAAGGTGACGCAGGCTGATCACCCTACTGACAAGTAGCAAACCGTTCGGGTAAGGCAAAAATTAAAGCCGGCGGAGCGCCTTTCGAAATGAAGTTGAGGAAATCCGAAGTTATTTATGCGCGGAGGCGCCAGACACTTGTGAGCGCAGTCTCGGCAATCTCTTCAATTTTAATTGCCGGAAGTGGCTTCATGGGCTCAGGAATAGCTTATCTGGCAGCTACCAAAACCTCAGCCCAGGTTTTCATTTTTGATAGCGCCAAGCGGGCACTTGATAACGCTCAACAAACCTTTACGAAATTGGGGCAAAGCTCGCTGCAGAAAGGATTCATCGATGAGACACGGTTGGATCAAGCTCAAGGGCAGCTGAAAGTGCTGTCTTCCTTGGACAAGCTGCCCGAATTAGATCTGGTCATTGAAGCAATCTCCGAAGATCTGGCGGCAAAACAGCAATTATTCCAAAGCCTCGATGCTCAGTGCCCCGCCAAAGCAATCTTCGCCTCCAATACGTCCTCGCTACCGATCACCGCCTTGGCCTCGGTGACCACGCGGGCCGATCGTTTTATCGGCATGCATTTTTTTTCGCCAGCCCATATCATGAAGCTGTTGGAAGTCATACCCGGGGTTGATACGTCCATTACTACCAAAGACTTCGCCATCGAATTCGGGCAGCATCTGGGGAAAACCGTGATTACTTCAAAAGACGCACCAGGATTTATCACGACGCGACTGGGCATGGTGCTTTTGAACGAAGCCGCCTTCGCCCTCATGGAAGGGCTTTCGACGGCTGAAGAAATCGATATGGGAATGAAACTCGGTTACAACCACCCCATGGGTCCGTTGGCACTGGCTGATTTTGTTGGTCTGGATATCTGCCTGAATGTGATGCAAACCATGCACGACTGGTTTGGTGATTCCAAGTACCGTCCCTGTCCGCTCTTAAGACAGATGGTCTCGGCCGGACACCTTGGCAAGAAGACCGGCAGAGGCTTTTACCAATACAGCGGGGTGGCCTGATGCTCTTTAGCTTGTTCATGGTCAGCACCTTCTTGACTATCCTGACATTTGCGCTCTTTGTTTTGACCTGCGCCTTTTATTCATTTCTCAGGCCGGTAGCCAAATCGCAAGCTCCCGATCGAGACCTGCCTTTTGTCTCCGTGCTGGTGCCGGCCCGCAACGAGGAAGGCAAAATCGGGCGCTGCCTCGATTCGCTGATCAAACAGGATTACCCAAATTTCGAAGTGATCGTAATCGATGACCGCTCGGTGGACGGCACCGCCGCCGTCATTCAATCGTACGCCGCCCAAGACCCACGGATCAAACCGGTAAGCGGCAAAGATACTCCGCCCGGATGGACAGGCAAATGCAATGCCCTCGCCCATGCTGTCGGATATGCCTCCGGCGATTGGTTCTTCTTTACCGACGCCGACACCTTCCACCAGCCCAACTCTATCCGAGATGCGGTCAGCCACGGAATAAGCAACAAGGCCGATCTAGTTTCGTTCATGCCCATGCAAGAGCTGGGTAGTTTTTGGGAGCGAGTCTTGATGCCGACCTTGTTGGGATCCTTCCTTTTGGGCGATCCATTTCATTCGGTCAACGACCCGGAAGCCGGCAAAGCTTACGCCTATGGGCAGTATGTCATCGCCCGGCGCAGCTCGTATCTTGCTGTCGGCGGGCATCAAAGCGTTCGCGACGAAATTCTCGAAGACCATGCCCTTGCCAGAGTTTTCAAAGCAAAGGGCTACAAGATCTTGGTGGCCGACGGCAAGACGCTCTATAGCGTCAGAATGTACACGGATCTGGAGAGCATGTGGCTGGGATGGACAAAGAACCTCTATTCCCTGATCGAAAGTCGAGTGCCCAATCTTTTTGCGGTGCTTTTGGTGATCAACGGTACCATTCTTTATCCTTTCGTCCAGACGCTTGTTTTGACCCAGCTTTACCTGAACGGCGAAACGCCGGCTACGATTGCCCTTTTGGCAGCACCGGTAGCCGTTCAACTAGTGATCGCATTCTTGTGGTATCGCCTGACTTCGGAACACCATGCTGGCATTGACTTAAGACACTTCTTCCTGTTTCCGTTTGGCGCCCTGGCCGTAAGCATACTTTACATACACGCTGCCTACCTGGTGCTCACTGGCAGTCAGGTCAACTGGAAGGGAAGGCGATATACGGTCAATACGTCCAGGACGATTCAAGCACCCAACAGCCAGGGACTCGATGCCAGCTTAGATGTAGCCCTGGCCAAGGAAAGTGCCGACCTTTAATCGCGGGGCAATGGTAGTCCCTGATGGCCTCCGCCGCGAAAAAGGCATGGCATCAGCTGAGCGAATCGCCCGGCAACCGAGATGAAGCTTCTCTTCTGTGCCAAAGCCGCGCGCAAGAAGTCGACCTATCATGTTAGACTTTTGCTAGCAAGCGCCTTTTGGCAGTCATTGGAGTGAGAAATTGGTTTTTAAGAGCTTTTTCCGCAGGGGAATTGGCGTCGATCTGGGAACAGCCAATACCCTTATTTATGTAGAAGGACAAGGAGTTGTCCTGCGAGAGCCATCGGTTGTTGCAGTCGATGACAATAACAATACACTTCTTGCCGTAGGCGAAGAAGCCAGAGCCATGATCGGCCGGACACCACAGGGCGTGAAAGCCTTGCGACCTTTGCGCGACGGAGTAATTGCCGAGCTGAAATACGCTGAGGTTATGCTCAAGCGCTTTATCGAGAGAGTTATCGGTAATCGCGGCTTCAACTTTCAGAGCCCAGAAATTGCCATCGGCGTGCCCTCAGGAGTTACGGATGTCGAGAGGCAAGCGGTTAAACTAGCGGCGCGCAACGCCGGGGCTAGTCAGACTTATCTGCCGGAGGAACCGATGGCCGCAGCTATCGGCGCATCGCTGCCAGTGGCCGAACCAACCGGCTCGATGATTATTGATATCGGTGGCGGTACCACCGAGGTGGCCGTAATCAGCTTATGCGGTATCGTCGTTAATTCCTCCATCCGGGTTGCCGGAGATGAATTGAATGAAGCGATCATCCGCTATTTGAAGAAGGTGCACAGCCTGGCTGTCGGTGAGCGAACGGCGGAAGAAATAAAGTTCCGTCTCGGTTCTGCTTATAAAACCGTAGAGAACGACCGCTACGACGTGCGCGGGCTGAACCTGATGAGCGGGCTGCCGCGCACAGTGACAATCAGCCGGGGTGAGGTACGAGAAGCACTGACTGAACCCTTAGCCAGCATCGTCGAGGCCGTCCAGAGCACGCTCGAGCGTACCCCACCGGAATTAGCGGCAGACATATTCAATCGCGGTATTTTTCTGACCGGCGGTGGCGCCCTTTTGCAGGGGCTTGACGAGCTGATTTCCAATGAAACGGAAGTACCGGTCTTCATCGCCGAAGATCCTCTTTCCTGTGTCGCAATCGGCACAGGCAAAATGCTCTCGGAGCCCTCCTATCGCCGGGTCCTCGAGCAATCATTGATTCCGACCTGAGGCATTGCGTAGTTGGTCTCTTTAAGACAAAGTCGACTCTCCTTTGATGTATTCACGACGGCTGAGTGGCTCTTTCTCTTTATAGTCGTCTGGCTATTGGCCGGACCTTTTAGCGGCTTTGTCCTGGGCGCCAATACCTGGCTGTCCTCCATCTTTACCAAAGGAGCCTTCCAGTTGGAGTCCACTAAGAACCTGGCTAACCAGGTGATGGTCGCCGCCGACCGAATCAGGACTCTTGAAACAAAACTCGCTCAAGCCCAACTCGAAGTGACGAAACTCAGGCAGCAGTCCAAAGATGCCAATAAATTGCGCGAGCTTCTCAGCTTAAGAAATCATTCCGAGCGCGAAGCAATCGCAGCAGATGTCATTTCTCGCAGTCCTGATAACTGGTTCGAACAAATCACCATCGATAAAGGTACCCTGGACCACGTCTTCAAAGGTTCAGCGGTAATTACCGGAGAAGGGGTGGTTGGCCAGGTGGTAAGCGTTTCGCAAAATGCCAGCGTGGTCAGGCTGCTTACCGATCCGGAAATGAAGTTGGGAGTTTTGATACCGCGGGTAGGATTGACCGGAATTCTTTCCGGCCGCCATCAAAATCCGGCAGTAATTGACTTCGTTCCCATCGGTACTAATGTCGACGTCAAAGACAAAGTCGTCTGCCTGGGTCAGTCGGGAACCTTCCCGGAGGACCATCCAGTCGGCACGGTGATTAGCGTCAGGCGCGACGGCAACGGCACTAACGCCAAGATTGAGGTTAAGTTATCCGAGAACTGTTATGATTTGAGGCAGGTTCTAGTCTTGCCCCCAATCAGGCAGTAGGGGCGCTTTTGGTGCGCTCGCACAGACAAGCGCGGAGCAAGTAATGTTCTCGATCAGGCTACGCACCAGGATATGGCATTTGGCTCTGGCTTCCGGAGTTGTTTTCTTTATCTGGCTTCTGCAGCTTAATGTGTTAACCCGGTTGACTCTTGGCGGACTGCTCTGCAACTTGCCTTTGACTTTCACGATTGTCTGGGCGTCAATATTTGGCTCTCGCATGCCAAAACTTACCACAGACGATCTGCGCACCCTGTCTATGAGCGAGATCGTCAGCTATCAGGCTCTCTCAGGCTCGCTGAGCGGGGCCCTGATTGGCGCTCTTTTTGCAGCACTCTACGCCTCTGTCACGCCCATCTATCCTTTCAGTTACCCATTAATCGGCTGGATGGCCGGCTATTTCTCCCTAAAGAGGGTCAACCATGCCCAATTTTTCATCGTTCCTCTGGTGCTCTGCGGCAGTGTCCTGGCCGGTTCGATCATGGCCTTTCAGCTTTCTCTAACGGGCCGGCCGGAAGTGATGGGGCGATTTATCCAGGCCGTATTACCTGAATCGGTGATGAACGCTCTTATCGCTCCCTGGATTTTCCTGCCTATGCAGCGATGGGATGATTTCCTCAGCACCAAAGAAGTTGCAGGGGCGCAATGAGCCAGGCAATCCCCAGCAAAGCTCAAGAGCGCTTGCAAGTTATCAAAGCGCATTTCCTTACTTTTGTGATTTTGGTGGCGGCTTCCACCTTGCTTGCCCGGCTTACCTGGCTGCAACTGCTCCAGAATAACTATTACCAGGCTCGGGCCGTGGAAAATTCCACTCGCGTCACCTTTTTGAGAGCGCCGCGCGGCATCATTTACGACCGCCACGGCAACCTATTGGCAACCAACAAACAAACGATTTCGATGATTGCCATACCTAATGAACTGGAGCACTGCCAGGATCTGGCCTCGCGGCTATCGCGAGTGATCGACGAACCGCAAGCCAAGCTGCTCAACATTTTGCTCAAGGCAAAAGCATCAAACTCCGTGCTACCGGTGGTGATCGAGCGGGACATCGACGTGAGAACGGTGAGCCGCTTTTACGACCAGAAGTTATTCTTGCCGGGCATCGATATTCTCCCGGATATCAGCCGCAACTACCCCCAGGGTGAAATCGCCGCACACGTGCTTGGTTATTGCGGCGAAATAACCCAGTCGCAGCTAAAGCGCCGGCCAGAAAGACGCATGGGAGACGTGGTCGGGCAGGACGGTGTGGAGAGACTGTATGACGTGCAATTGAGGGGCATCGACGGCGAGCAACGCGCCCGGGTCAATGCTGTGGGCCAGTCCATCTCTGCTGAAACTTCCAAGCCGGTAATCACGCGCGAACCACAAGCCGGCTTACCTATCGTTCTTTCTATAGATCTTGATTTGCAACAGACAGCCTACGAAGCGCTGGGCAACCGCTCGGGAGCAGTGGTCGCCGTTGATCCGCAAACAGGCGAGGTCCTGGCCCTGGTTTCCCGGCCGAGTTTCGATCCCAATGTTTTTACCCGTAAAATCAATAAAGCGGTTTGGAAACGAATCAACGCCCCCGACCATCCTCTTTATAACCGGGCCCTCTCCGGATTCCCGCCCGGCTCAGTGTGGAAAGCGATTACTCTTTTGACTGCCCTGGAATGCAAGGCCGTTAAACCGGACACAAAATTGCATGTATCGGGCGGTATCAGTCTTGGTGGCTTCTTTTTTGGAGACTGGACGAAAAGTACCGGTCTGTTCGATTTGGTGAAATGCCTGGCCTGGTCACGAGACTCGGCTTTCTATCAAATGGGCCTTAAGTTAAAACCAGAACAAATAAAAGAGTGGGGTGTCAAATTTGGGGCTGGGCGGACGACCGGCATCGAGCTCCGCCATGAAGGGCAGGGGCTTGTTCCAGACTCAGCCTGGAAACTGAGGGTCTATCATGAGAAATGGTATCCCGGTAATACCCTGCACATGTCGATCGGGCAAACCTATGTGCAGGTGACACCAGCACAGGCGGCCCGCATCTTCGCAGGTTTGGGCATGCGCGGGCGCGTGCCGGATCTTCATCTGGTCATTAAGATAGGCGACAGGCAGATCCCCAGCCCCCGCCCTGAGAAAGTGAAAGTCCACTCGCAATACCTGGATGTTGTGCTGGCCGGTCTTAAAGCTGTTGTGGCTAGTGGCACAGGTGGTGCGACCAGACTGGGCTCCATCGAAGTAGCGGGAAAGACCGGTTCGGCGGAGGCGCCCCCGGTCGGCAGTAAAACCCACGCCTGGTTCGCCTGCTACGCCCCGGCAGATCATCCGCGAATCGCTATCTGCGCATTCGTCGAACATGGCGGCCACGGCGGCTCAACCTGTGCACCAATTGCGCGAGCCGTCCTCCAAAAATTCTTTGGCCTGGAAGTACAAAAGCCTACCGAACCAAACAAAGTCCCGAAACCAAAGCCCAAGCCGAAGCGCAACTAGATATTCAGTGCATATAAATAGTCTGGACCGATGGACAAAGAAACCGTCTGTGGTGATAATAGCGCTAACGTTGGTCTTGGGGCTTTGATGAACAACCCGTCTACCGAGTATTTTTCAGAAGAGGCGTCACTTCCCGATCTGCGATCGCCATTCAGCGCCATCGACGCTAGCCACGAAATCAATTTCAACCAGAACGTCGCACCACCGACAACGCAGACGACGGTGCGGCTGCCGGCCGA
>PSRH01000221.1 GCA_003175915.1 Candidatus Melainabacteria bacterium
GAAAGAGCGTCGCTGCCTCGTGCCCGCGTCAGGTTTTTATGAGTGGAAGACATTTCCCAGCGACGAAACCAAAACGCGATCCTTCAAACAGCCATTCTACATCTCGCGCAAAGACGGCCTGCCGCTCACCTTTGCGGGACTCTGGGAGAAATAGAAGGACGGCATGCTGTCATTTACCATCCTGACGACCGAGGCCTATGAAGGCATCAAAGACCTGCACACGCGCACGCCGATGATCCTCGATGAGCAGGGGCGTAAATCGTGGCTTGAGGGCAATCCGCCGGCGCTTGCGGGCGACATCGACATAGCGATAGGCTTCCATCCCGTGTCGACGCGCGTGAATAAGCCCTCTTACGATGCACCGGATTGTGTTGAGGCGCTTGCTTAATTCGATTACCAAGGCGGATCGAAGCTGCGCTCCAGCGTCGCCACGCGACAAACCTCCGGGGGTCATGTGGCATGGGACAGCGGCGAGCACGCAAAATAGTCCGCCTCGTGGGCTCGGCGCGCTCGCCTCCTAGCTAGGTATGCCGGAAGACTATGACTTCATTTCTGAGTTGAAAAGCCGACATTCGGCCGCATCATTGGTTGTGTCCATAAGATATTGGTGTCAATGCAATCTTATTTTACAAGGCGGAATTCGGCCATGCAAAAAAGTAGAAGTGTGACCACTTGAGTTGAGCTAAGCCGCACCTATATCGTCTTGCGTATAACTCGATGGGCACTTCCTCGACTCAGCGACGACGCATTGTGAGGAGCCCATTTTGAAGGAAGCGACGGCAACTCAAATGCCATGCTGTGCATAACTGTTCTCTGTGTTCCCAATGCGGCTTCTTCTGCAGGCTTTGACTGAGTCTGCTCTCCGTAACGCCACACAACGTCAGCATCTGGATCCAAAGTCATTCGGCAGAAGGACACGGCCATGCCAGAAATAGCGCCTAAGATCTGCGAGGATCTTGCCTACACGAAACAGTTCTTTACTGTTACGCGAAAAGGCCATACGAGTCCCACAGCCGAATTCGGAGCTCCAGCCGTAGCCTGGCATGTTTCATTCTGGCCTCTGCAAAAGAATGATCCCCATGCTTTTCCAATGGTCCATGATGGCGGCCAGATCAAAAGTGAGTCCGAAATCCTCGGGGACTTT
Organism: Candidatus Melainabacteria bacterium; assembly: GCA_003175915.1. GTDB lineage: Bacteria > Cyanobacteriota > Vampirovibrionia > Obscuribacterales > Obscuribacteraceae > PSRH01. The sequence goes on from PSRH01000221.1 coordinate 1,145, forward strand.
AAACAAGCCCGCCAGAAAGTCATAAGTGACTTCAATGGATTTCTCGCTAATCTTCAAGCCCGTGGACGCGTTCCAGATGCCCCTTTTGATCCGGCCTCTTTCAGGCTGAATAACCCCAAAGACTGGCAGGCCTCGATTGAGCCGTTCCATGTTTCTGAGTCTGAAACGACCAGCTTTACGCTATGGTGGCCGGATGACGTGAGCGGTGACGGAAATGTGATTGCAAGTAGACCCCCGCGCAAACCGATACAAAGCGACCTCCGCATCCAGGTTCAGGCGGAGGCGCATGCGGACTATTCGAGCATCACCTTTATCATTGACGCCGGCAAACCCTGGAACGACCTTCCTTCGTTTTCTTTATCCGATGTTCTCGCCCGGCGGCTTGGGCGTCGACGAGAAACAATTTACAAGCACGTCGAAAACATTCGGACAATCTGCGAAACGCGTCTGGAGGCAGAAGATCAGTTCGGCAAGCGGCTGATTGACATGGAATTGCTCCCGGAGCCTAACCCGATCTGTGGTACAACTCTGTTGAGCCTGCACCTTGGTTATACCGACGCTGCCGAAGCTCTCAAGGGTGCTGCCGACTACCTTTACGATCTGCTTTGGAAGGAGTTTTGTACAGATTTCGGATTCAATCTTTGCGACATCGCAGGCAATACGGGAGAGGTCTTCGCGAATTTCCGAGGTCTGGTTCTCTCGACCTGCGGCGCTGTTCCAGCGGCCGACGGATTGGCCAAGGCAACGAGACCAGATCCCGCTTCTACATCGGCGCCTGGGACCAAGCCCTTTCCTCGCTTCGATGGGGGCGGCGAAGGCTTTGGCGTCAGCAAGCCGGAGCCTAATGCGATCGTTAAGGCCTTTATGCCCTTCCTGCGCCGATTCCGGTCAGAAGGAGACTGGCGCGACTGGATCGCCTCGGGAATTCTCGATTGGCGAGCGATATACATCACGCCTATAGGGGCTCAAAGTGAATTCGCGCCCTTCGACGATTGCGAGTTCGATCCCGTTGCCAACGTTCCGGGCCTAATTCCGGCTGGTCATTTGCCCCGCCGGCGGGCGGATGAACATGCCATCGTGGACATAGGCGCTGATTGCGGTGACTGGGCAAGCGGTCGGGAGACGCCGACGACGGCCAGTTATGACCTTCCTGCGCCCTTCCGCTATCTTCTCCTCACCAAGTTTGAGCCGAACCGCAAGCAGGTCGGCCGCATGATCGAGCGCATCAACGCGCTCGGAGATCACCGCCTTTTTGCGCTCAAGAATTGGAGCGTCATTCAGAATGCCGGAGTTTGGATCAATCACTTCGGACGCGAACTTGATGAAGTGTATCGCAGCTGGATTTCCGAAACCGAGCATCTTGAGCGCGACATTTATCTTCCGGAACTCGAGAAATTCAACAAGGTGCTCTGGCAGCCTCTGGAATCCAGTATTGCGGCTCTTTCTCCTCCCGAAATCGACAGCGTCAGACATACTCTCGCACGCTATCGGGACAATCCAAGACGCGCCTGCGAGGAGTTAGAAACACTAGCCACGAACTGTCATCTCTCTGATCACGCTCATTGGGCGCCCATCCTGAAATTTGCCCAGGACAATAAGGACAGGGATTTTCCGAGGCACAGGACGATCGAAGGTGATTACGACGCCGATGTCGCGGCCATCAACCAGCGCGCTGAGCGTGGCTTGATCCGCATCACGGCCGGCCTCGATCAACTCAGTATAGGCGCGGTCGGGGGCTTGCCTTATCGCATTGCGCGGGCCCGTTACCATGCCGATACATTTCGCGAAACCGTCCGCAACCTTCGTGTCGGCAACATCGAGACTTGGTGGTCTTACGAGCAATTTGCCAGGCGCGGAATGGAGCCGGCTTTTCGAGAAATCGAAAGCGTCGGTGAGCGAATGGCAAAGCTTCGCGAGCGTCTGCAGTCCTTGAAGCAGGACATCCTGCAGAGCTCGATAGCGAGCCAGACGGCGGCAACACGTGACAACACGCATAGGCTGGAGCGCATTCAGGCGGAAATCAGGCGCATGGCCGATGAGGCGCACGAATTCCGGATGAACCTCATCAAGCTCCAGATGATGTCGGCAGAGAACGACGTGGGCACCTCTCAGATGAACAAGAGCGCTGCCGAAGTCGCCAAAGCTGCGGCACTCGCCTATCAAGACGCCGCTGTTCTTTATAAGAGAGCCGCACGCTGGTACACATGGAAAGCTATTGGAGCTTTCTTCTTCGGCTTGTTGGGAGGAGCCCTATCTTTCTTCTTCCTTATCGCGAAGTATTCCTGATTAAAAAGCGGGAATCAAAACTATCCTTCGCGGCGTAACGCGATCCACGCGCGCCCGATGCTCGGAACCTTCCAGCGTCGGCTGCGCCATGACCAAAATCGCATTGCTTATTTCGGCATCTTCAACCGGATCGCCTAATCTATTATCAGAAAAGCGGTAAAGTCGATCTCCCTGACGTTTTATAAAATAATGTTCAAGCTTTTCCTTGCTGTCATCTGCACGCACGACTTTGAAAAGAAAAGCGACCTCGCCTTCACAAATTTCAGATTGACGAATTCGTTTACGTAGTGCGAGCATCGTAAACTCAATTGAAGTTAAAACAGTGTGATTATAGTGGCCAGATTTGTGGAGAACAATGGCTCAAAACAGTCCAATCCCCTAAAGCCTTTTCGGATATTGCGATTTAATGCTCCATGTGACCCTAAAGCTTCAGCGAAGTTCTTGATTTCAAAGAATGTGGGCGGATGAGGATCACTGACGGTGACATCATTCAGGTAGACAAAGGCTCCGCCAAAAAGGGAGCAGGCATTGCCTGTTGACGCAAGTGGTGGCGTCAAGACCGATCAAAAAGCTGTCGAAAGCATGGCGACGTGCAGGGTCGTTATAAAACAGCGCGCGGATGGGATTTAGCCGGCCACGGGTAGGCGTCTTTTGGCCATTTCACGGCGGGCGGTATTTGCTTATTTTTGAGGAGAGCGCACAAAAGGCATTGGTGCCATAAACGTAGTGCTGCTGCGTTTTGCGGCTGGGGCAAGAGCGTTTGCCGTTTGAGGATGGCAATTCTTGCTTTTAGGAATACGCTTTGGACAGACTAAGTCATAGTTTTACTAAGAGAATTGTTTTATCATCGTATCGTAAATTGACGTGAAAACGCGCTATACTTCGTGCTGCATTGTAAAACAGATCGGACAGCAATGAGTTTCGTTCATGAGATTGCGGCACGAATTAGAAAAAGCTATGCTATCATGGACCTACACATCGCTAATGATTTTATAAACTAATCTGCGGAAGTTTGAAAGCATTCGAGGACGTCGACGCATCTCGGCGATGTTCGGTTGGCACCCGCCGAGTCGCGGATGACCGCTGCAAGACACTCTCGATTGAAAAAAACTTGCTGATACGGGCCATTAAGAGCCGGTGATGACAGACGAGGAATCGCGTAGTAGCTTGCCAAGCTGAAGGCAGGGGCTAGGAGAACGTGATGGACATTCCGGGAGCAGGCACCGCTCAACAGTATGAGACCGGTTGGCGAATCGAGAAGCGCTCTATTGATTATGTCCCACTCACCGATCGTCATGGGCGAGTTCTTTATCAGGGGCCGTTTTGGTTCCTGGGAAATCTAAATTTTTTCACCTTGGCGATTGGGTTCATCGGACCCGGAATGGGGCTTGGGTTCGCTCCTACATGCTTAGCGAGCATTTTGGGCATTCTCTTTGGTACCCTTTTCATGGCAATTCATGCGAGCCAAGGACCAGAGCTCGGTCTCCCTCAGATGATCCAGTCTCGCGCTCAATTCGGTTATCGGGGTGTTATCGTACCTCTCATCGGTACGCTGTTTACATTCGGAGCCTTTAATGTTGTCGACACCGCATTGGTATCTCAAGGTCTTTCACAACTATATGGATGGAGTAGTTTGGCAATTGCCATCTCCTTAACAATCGCTGCCATAATATTGTCGGCTTATGGGCATGATTGGCTTCATTATGTATTTCGTTTGCTTTTCTGGATTAGCTTGCCTGCTTATTTGATACTATCCTTTGCGATAATATTTGGGAAAGTATTGCCTACCCATTCATCTCCGACTAGTGATGACGGGTGGTGGGTGGCATTTGCTGCACAATTTGCGGCATGTGCTAGTTATAATATTACCTTTGCGCCATATGTGTCTGACTATACACGCTATTTACCTCGAAATACCTCTAGGGCCTCTTTGATTTTGAGTGTTTACCTGGGTGCCTCTCTCTCTGCAATCTGGCTCATTGTATTAGGAGCTTGGCTCGCGGCGAACCTGGGTGTGTCTGACGGTATGGTCGCCTTGAACAATGCTGGTGATGTGGTCGTTAAAGGCTTTGGCGGCTTTCTCGTAGCAATCTCTGTTGTGGCCCTCGCCGCTGCCATGGCTTTGAACGCTTATTCGGGTATGTTAACAATTATTACAGGCATCGACACATTTCATAAAATCAAGACCTCAAGCGAAATTCGCGTTGTATGCATAATTATATTCGGGGTGTTATGGCTTGTTGCGGCATTGATGTTGAGTTCTGATGCGATCGCTGCTCTCTATAATGCTCTTACCATAATGCTTTACTTGCTTATTCCATGGTCTGCAGTAAACCTTGTAGACTATTTTATAATCCGTCGGGGAAACTATGCCATAATTGATCTATTCAAAGCCAATGGGATTTACGGTGAATGGTCATGGCGCGGTCTATTATCCTACTTTATAGGATTGGCTTGTAGCGTTCCGTTTTTCAATATCCCAGGGGTATATGAAGGGCTGATTGCGAAGTCTCTGGGTGGTGTGGATATTGCTTGGGTTGTAGCACTATCGATTTCAGGAGCAACATATTATCTCTTCACAAGAGGTGCCATTCTTGATGAGACGGCTGCCATACAAGCGAGTCGGCAAGTTTTGGACGGCTGCTAAGCTCAGGAACAGTCGGACTCTAGCCGATCCAGATTCGAGGGCAACTTGGGCAATCTAACCGATGCCGATCTATCGGAGCGCGCGCCTAGCAAGGATCTCAAGCTCGTTGCTGCAGATCTTTCTGCTGCGTTTTATGATTACTCCCTTTGTCATTGGCTATTTGAGTCAGAGTCTAATTATGATGACACCTGTGCAAGGTTATTTGAAGCGCTTGTCAGAAATATAGGGAACCGATTTGGCGATGTATACCGATTACCTTCAGGTGGAGGAGCTGCCATATGGATACGATCAGAGAAGCTACACGATATCAGCTTGAAAGACAACTTTGTTGTTCTCTGCAGAACCACAATGCTTGGCAAGTTTAAGACGATTAGCCGCCTCCTATCTACACATAATGCGATGAAGATGCACCACCCTCAGCATCCGCCGCATTGCTACTTGTACTTAATAGGCGTTCGGCCCGATTTACAGCGTCATGGCCTTGGCTCTAGGTTGTTATCGTCGACATTGCGCAAAGTTGATGCTCTGTCGAGAGGCGCGTTCTTGGAGACATCAAACCAAGCAAATATACAGTTCTACGAACGGTTCGGTTTTCGTACTACGGGACAATACTATATCTTGAAAGGGTCTCCTCCGACATGGACGATGTGGCGAAGCCCGCAATAAATTAGTCTCATAAAGGTGACAGATCAGCCGGACCATATGTTTTGATGGCTAGCCAGCTTACCGAGTTCCTGATAGTCCCTGTCTAACGCATACAAGGCGGCTGTTAGAACCGTGAATTATAGATTAAGGCACGGTTTATATCTTTTTACTAAATTTGGATTTCGGCGCTGAATAGGCCAGCCAATTAGGGCGTTGGCATGGGGTAAATAGGATGAGAGATGAGATGACGTGTGAAGTTCCTTTCGAGCGGCAAGTTCAAAGCTTGGCAAACCAGGCAGCGTCGTTGAGGATCGAATTTTGCAGCCTAGCACCACGAAAAAAGCGATCGACCCTCCAAGGAACTCGAAAAACGGTATTTGCTGCATTTGAGGCCTGTAGGCAAGATCCTCATAAGTCGATCTCGAGACGAGACTTGATATTTTATCGTGCCTTTCTGGGCTGTACCCTTCTTTCTCCACTAATTGTGCTTTGCTTTTTTCCTTTTAAAGCCTGGTCCGTTGGGTGGGATTTTGTTGGCATAGCAAGCACTATCATTCTTATCGGGTATACATATGGCGTTTATACAATCCGAATGAGTGCAAACTTTATAAAGGAGGTTTCAAGTGTCATAATAAGTATCATGGCACCTGATGTTAAGCAGCCATTCCCTCCTGTCCCAAGCGAGGATGAGACATCTGATATGTCTGGAGCGGTTGCCTTTGCAAACTTACTGCTTTTAGCTATTGGTACAGCCCTCTCACTTGTTGCCCTTACATTCACTTTCGATCTAAACGAAATGATACGAAACAATGCGCCAGACATTGCGTCATGCAATGTTGTTTACTTGAAGTTTTTTTTATGCATTTTTTTTCTTTCATTCATATTCATCATTATGGATGTTTGCGTCGCTCGATACGAGAAATCACATTCTGAGTCATTCATTGCTTCGTCGTCCATTGTACATGCGACTGTTCCTATGTTTATAGGAATATGTATAATGGCATTTTACCTTTTCTCTGACTTTTTTTATGCTAGGTATGTTCTCGGCTTGGATGCAGAAACGGTTCTTAGAAAGTTGCCCGTCGATTTTGTTTCCGGAGCGCTTTCTTTTCAAATGATTATATCAAATACGCTATTTATATTTATAAAAATGAACATGGTATTCAGGGCGGTCTATACAACAATAGATAGTACATCATCTGACTGATGTGTTTTTTCAAACGAGCATGCAATGCATGAAAATTCTGTAGATGCGCCCCGGGAGCCACCAGTCAGTCCCCTTTGGCCGGCATCACAAATGTTCGTAACCGCAACGACGTCGCAGTCGGTGGCTGCGATGCTGCACCCAAAACAGCAGCTAAAGTTTTTAGAAGAAATGGCTGGCTTCGTTGGGCCCGATATTTTTGCTGAATCTCTTGCTTATTCAATGCCTCACGGAAATACAGGCTGGACTGCGTTCCGGATGGGACCGCTTGGTCATGTCACGTTTCATCATTGGGACTCTGCGCACCCTAGTCTTCTCCAGCTTGATTTATACGGAGCCGGAACGATCGATGATCAGCACGCATGCCAGACTATCCGAATGTTTTGGCTTCCGCTAGCCACCAGAGCCGTACTTGTGAGCCGGAGAGAACCTTCTCTACCTTTCGAAAGTCAGAGTTTGGTGAGTGACGACGTCAATAGACAAGTTATTCAGGAAGGGCTAGGTCCAGGCGATCATCTGCACTTACTTATCGATCAGATATCACATTCGGGCGATAGATCGATAAACGCCCAAGCATTGAATGCTGGATTGCTAGAGTTAGTGAGGCATTTGAAAATGAAGTGTTTAACGCCTTTGATGAGTAGGTTCAAAATAACTGAACTTGGTTTTGAATACGACGCCGTCGTTGGCATCACTACTTCTCACGTAGCGCTTCGTATTAGGAAAATCCAGAGCGTACTTTCCATGTCTCTTGATGTGTTTTCTTGTCGAAACTATCGACCAGATGTAGTTCATCGCTGGCTCAATGCTTTGCTACCGGCACCAGAGAAGCGGCGGTCTATCCTTTTTAATAGATATCCTGGGGGCGAATTTATCGAGAATTAGTGCACTGAGGCCTCGTACACGGCGCGGCCGCTTGCTAAAGCGTGGCGGAATGGCCTGCGGCGGCGACGAAGTGCGGATGAAAGTTAGAAGTCGGACACTTAGATGATCACGCCTACCCTTTGCACCGTTTTATCGGGTGGCTGGGCTTTTCCAGCGCCCGGCCCTGTGCAAAGCTCCCACCATGAACAACAGCATTATCGTCTGGGATCTCGAAACAGTGCCCGATTTACGCGGCTACGCTGCTGCAAACGGGCTGGGCGCGAGCACGGACGACGAAGTGCGCGAAGCGATCGGCGACAAGTTTCCGAAACACATCTACCAC
>PSRH01000184.1 GCA_003175915.1 Candidatus Melainabacteria bacterium
TGCACCTTGACCAGCTTTGTCAGATCTGCCTCGTTTTTGTGATGGCGAATGTCGGGTCGACGGCCGATGACGCCAGTCCCCAGGCAGGGGGCATCCAGCAAAACCCGATCGGCGCCCTCCTTGAGAGTGAATGTCCGGCCATCACCCTCATGCACTTGAATGTTCGTCAAGCCCAGGCGCAGGCGATTATCGCGAATCAGATCGAGTTTCTTAGCATTCTTGTCTACGGCAATCACCTGGCCAGTACCTTCCATTAGTTCACTCAAGTGTATGGTTTTGCTCCCCGGTGCGGCACAGAGATCGACGAGGAGCTCACCTGGCTTCGGATCAACTACAGAGGAGACAAAAGCCGAAGCTTCGTCCTGAATCGAAAAAAGTCCATCTGAATAACCAGGAATATTTTGAGGAGGGCCCTTTGTTTCCTTATTCTTATGAGTGCTCTCAAGGAGCAAGCAGGTAGGAACAAGTGATCCAATCGTGACTGTGAAGCCCTGCGATTTAAGAATGTCCATTAATCCTTGCACCGTTATTGCTTGCGTACAGGTGCGCAAGATCAGCTTGCCAGGTTGTTGGGCGACTTGCAAAAGTCTATGGGTTTCTTCCTGTCCAAAATGGTTTGACCAACGGCGCACGATCCAGGCAGGCATCGAATAGGTTCGGGAAAGATGCTCAATATCGTTGCTTTCGAGTGGTGGCGCCAGGAGTTTTGTCTTTCTAGGGCGCAACTCAGTTTCATTTTCGTCAACTCCTGCCTCGGCTTGGGGTTCGATCTTGCTGCGTAGGAAGTTACGCAGTAGTCCATTGACAAAGCGAGCCTGGCCGACGTGACCTGTAGTCTTGGCCAATTCGGCGCTGGTATTCAGTACTGCCGATGGTGGTATATCCGGCATGTCCAAAAGTTGGAAGACACTCAGGCGCAGAGTGTTTAGCAGGGAACTGGGAAGCTTTTCCAGAGGACGGGAAGAGAATTCTTTGATCGCTGCATCCAGGGCTGACTTGTTTCTTGTCACACCCATGACTAAGGCGGTGACGAAGGCCCGATCCCGGCTGGATAACTCTTTGCGTTCGAAAGCCCTGGCTAGAGCATTGCTTGTGAAAGTGCCCTGTTTGTCCACTTGAATGAGAGCCTCAAGGGCCAGCCTGCGTGATTGAACGCCTTTGGATCCTTTCAAACTCCAAGCCTCTCGCCGCTTTTTAAACGAGCGCCATTTATCCAGTCGATTGCCGACATCCGGGCTCGATTGACTGGTTGAACGATAAGTAACCGCAAAGCTTCTGCGGTCCTATCGCCGCAGCGCACCAAAACTTCTTTACCCTCAACGATAATCGTTCCCGGTACCAAGCTGTCATGATGTCCGGCAGTGAATTCGCCCGATGGAAGTTCGGTTGATGTCTTCCAGATCTTCAATACCTCTCCCCTGAAAAAGGTCATCGCTCCGGGCCAGGGAATCAGGCCGCGAACAAGATTATGAATGCTCGCCGCCGAATGCGTCCAATCGATGTTGCCCAGTTCTTTAGTCAGAATTGGTGCGTAAGTGGCGCGAGAGTCATCCTGTCTTTCCGGTTGAAGACCATCAATTGCCAGCTTTTCTAGGGTTTCGACAACCAGTTTGGCTCCGGCAACAGACATTTGTTTGGCCAGCGCTTCTGCATCGATGTCGGGATCGATTGGCAGAAATTTCTTCAATAGTATCGGGCCGGTATCGACGCCAGCCTCCGTGAACATCGTTGTTATACCGGTTTCCCGGTCGCCGTTGATGATCGCCCAATTGATCGGGGCGGCGCCGCGATATGCCGGTAAAAGCGAGGCGTGAAGATTGACCACTCCCAGTTTGGGCAAAGTGAGCACCGCCTTCTTGAGAATCTGGCCAAAGGCTACCATCACAATCAAGTCTGGGTTTAATACGCGCAGCATCTCCACAGTTTCAGGAGATTTGGCGAGACTCTCAGGCTGAAGGACAGGGATGTTGTGGAGGAGGGCAAGGCGCTTGCTGGGCGGTACGTGTATCTTTTGTCCGCGGCCGGCAGGTCGATCAGGCTGGGTTACCACGGCGATCACCTCAACGTTTGGCTGGGCGATGAGGGCCTCCAACGTCGGAACGGCAAATTCGGGAGTGCCTAAAAAAACAATGCGCAGCCTGTTAACTTGCGTCATTTGCTCAAGGTGATTTCTATAATCTGATCAAAGTTCAAGCACTGCTTGTCATCTAGCATTATATAGATCAGCCTGTTTCCCTGGTCGAAGACAATATTTGTTAAAATGCCTGAATAGTTGCCGTGCTCCACCGTCACTACTAAGACGCGCTCGCCAACCCATTGACGAAGGAAAAGTCGTTCTTTGCTTACATTACTCATAGTGCTGATCCGGCCGAACAAACAGGTTAAAGCTATCAGATTGTCCTATTACTGATCAATTCAATCATGTCGAATTAACCTCCTCGCACTAGTGAGGCTTGATTTTCTTAAGAACCGATACGAGCCTTTCATAGTCGGAGCGGAATAGTTGAGAAAAGGCCTGTCCAGCCTGTTGCAAGAAAGCATCGTCATTTCTTCTTGCCTGATAGGCTTCCCGTATTGCCGCTGCCAGTAGTTCGTCAATAGATCCTACCGTCGCCTGAGAAAGCAAGCGCAGGAACTCAAAGTCGCTGGTCGCCCGTTCGATATCGGATGCGGTGGCATGATAAACGAAGTCATGCACTTCCGGCGGATGAGGCGGCAAGTGTTGATAGGCGCGGCCATTCTCTATGTAACCGATGATCGAAGCGTGAACGTCGGTCCTCAACAGAGAAAAGATTTGTGGTTGCTGAGCCTTAAGTTCTTCTCGTGAAAGACCAAATGCCGACGGTCGGTGGACACCATCTATAGGTCCTGTAAGAACGTCATTGACTACGGCAATAATTGCCGTCTTTTTGTCCGCTGAACCGACGCGAAGAAAGCTGCCAAAGCGGGGTTTGGAGAGTCCGCCTGAGCCACCACTGGCAGTTGATGGCAGGCTCTGGGCAACTAAGCTGCTCACCGTGGCCGAGACTACCTCCGCGATTGCTTGCACGTTTTTCAATCCGTTGGTGGGTTGGCCTTGTCCGGAGTGTAATTTTCGGTTGGCTGTTTGTCTTCGCTGGTATCGACCTGTTTTCCGAGAGACAGGCTGATCGTCGTTTTCGGGCCGTCTTCGGCAATCATGACATTGAGCTCGAGTGCATCCTTATGAACGTTGATGCTCACAAGTTTGGGCATTTCTTGAACACCGTCAATCTGCCAGCTCTGAGCCTTAAGTTGCTCTTGGTACCATTTGCTCACGTTTGGCAATGAGTCGCTGGAAGAAAGCGTCATAAATTTAGATTGCTCATCGTTATCTCCCTCGGCGGATACGGAGCCATTCGGTACTGCATCCGTATAGATGAGCTTTTCAAACTCTTTGGGGACAGCGGCGCTGCCCTGGGCGATGGTGTGCGTCATCCCTCCTGATTTGAAGCTAACTTCTTGCTGTTGAGCGCAACCAACCAGAAATAGCAGGGAGGTAAAGCCAATAAAAATGCGGTATTGGTTCAAGCTATGGTGAAACATTTTGAAAACCATGGATAACCCATTGAGATCTTGACGCCAACTATTCTACTGCGCTTTCACTTTCGACTGGGATCTATTGCTCCTGCTTTCTGCTTATCAATTGAATTCCCAATACAGTCCCTGTGATCATCACACCGGGAGCAACAACCGACCACCAGTTGCCCAACAACAGGCTCTGCTGCGCAGAATTGAGCATGCTTCCCCAGCTTGGTGTAGCCGGTCCAATGCCCAGTCCAAGGAAGCTCAAGCCAGCCTCACTTAAGATTGCGTCGGCGACAAGGAGCGATCCTTCAACTGTGATTATAGTGGCAGCATTTGGCAGAAGGTGTTTGATCGTTAGTTGCCAAAAGCTCAAACCCTGGGCTACAGCTGCCTGTATGTAATCCTCAGAGAGAATTGATTTAATGCGTGCGCTTGTCAGTCTGGCTACTTCAAGCCAAGTAGTGGCACTGATAATCACAATCACCGTTAAAAGGGGCAAAAGCCCATTACTATAGCTGGTGATGCCAAGGAGATCAATGAGAAAGGCTGGTAGAAAGTGCCTGTACGGCAGATCATTGATCAAGGCAGCAACAAACAAAAGAAGAACGATGTTGGGAACTGCCAGTAAAACGTCCACGAGCCGCATCATAAACGCTTCAACTAGGCCGCCGGATAAAGCGCTTACCGAGCCCCAGAGGCTGCCGATCGTAATAGCAGCCAGAGCCGAGCAAAGCCCCACCAGTAAAGATGTCCTTGCACCCCAGATGAGAAGACTGGCAAGATCTCGACCAAGAGCGTCTGTACCTAGGAAGTGCCCGTCAGCCAAAAGAGGCAAATTGGCCCGGGAAAGATGTACGCAGAAAGGCGAGAGGTCGCTTTCACTTGGGACGATCAAGGGGGCGAGTAATCCGGCAAGAGCAATGACTGCGATGATCAAATATCCGCATCGGGTCTTAAAATTGGCTCGTGCACTACTGAACATGCGGATCAAAAGTACTCTGAGTTAGGCTCTGCCGTTGTTCACTTGTTCTTGCAGCCGGGGGTCAATCACCATTTGCATGACGTCAGCGGCCAGGTTGGCCAGAATGACAAGGGTGCCATAAATAATTGTCAGAGCCAGCAAAATCGGATAATTCCTGGCGAAGGTGGCTTCGACAGCAAGCCGTCCCATGCCTGGCCAGGCAAAGACGGTTTCCACCAATACTGAGCCGCCGATCAACGCCGGAATTGAAAGTGCCACCAAATTTATTGTTGGTGCCAAACTATTTTTGCCAACATGTTTGAACAATGTCTTTATGGCGCTCAGCCCTTTGGCTCGGGCACAAAGGACGTAATCCTTATTCACCTCGTTCAACATCGAGCTCCTCAGAATAAGACCTAGTTTTGCCGCTCGCCGGCTGGCCAGGACCAGGGCAGGCAAAAGTATGGTGGTGAAACCAATGCCAACCTTGCCCGGAGCATGCAACCCCAGTAAATGGATTTGCGGCAGGCCGGATTGTCCAACCCAGGCGATGAGCAAGAAGCCAAGCCAGAAGCTCGGTGTGGAATAGAGAGCATAGGCGGTAGCCAGAGAAAGTTCTTCTAGATAACTAGCCCGCTTTGAGTAGGCTAAGAAAGCCATGAAGACACCCCAGATTGCCCCTGTGATCATGGCAATTAACAGAGCCGTACCTACCAGTAAAGCTGTTGCTGGCACGCGTTCGGCAATCAACGTAAGCACTGGCCTGCCATCTTTGTAAGAAGCGCCGAGATTGCCATGCATCGTTTGTTTCAGCCAACAGAAGTATTGTTCAGGCAGCGATTTGTCCAGTCCTAGCTCCTGGCGCAGGACTTGCTTTTGTTCGGCGGACAAGTCCTTTTCGCTTGCGCCGATGAAAACTTCGACTGGATCACCAGGCAGGGCTCGCAGCAGAGTAAAGGTTAGTAGTGACAAGAGCAAGAGAAGAGGAATGCCAGCCAGACAACGTTTTATAATCAATTTCAACAATGACGTTGTCCTTTGCGAAGACTTCTTAACGAACCGGAGAAAGTCTTATCATACAGGCTAGGGTTACGTTGACAAAGCTTCATCGATGCGAATAGGATAGATTCCCTGGGCTTAGGCAGCCTAGGCCTGAGGCGGCATAGCCAAGTGGTAAGGCAGAGGTCTGCAAAACCTCCATCCCCAGTTCAAATCTGGGTGCCG
>PSRH01000062.1 GCA_003175915.1 Candidatus Melainabacteria bacterium
AGACAGCTGGGAAAGAGCCCGGTCAAAGCCTCAGTGGTTACCTTGGGAGCCTGGGCAATTGGTGGCTCAATGTGGGGTGGCAACGATGAGAAGGATGCCATCGAGGCTATCAACACTGCCATTGAATTGGGCGTCACCTCCATTGATACCGCCCCCGGTTACGGATTTGGTAAGAGCGAAGAATTGATCGCCAAAGCGATCGCAGGCAAGCGAGACAAAGTTCAGCTATTCACCAAGTTCGGTTTGCGTTGGGACAGTACGGAAGGCGAACATTTTTTCGATCTTCCTGACAGCGGGAAAGTTTACAAGATCTATCGAAACGCCCGAAAGAAAAGCGTAATCGCGGAATGTGAAAACAGCCTGAAACGTCTTAACACTGATCACATCGACCTATTTCAATGTCACTGGCCGGACCACACTACACCCTTTGAAGAAACCATGGAAGCTCTCGCCCAGCTTTTGAAAGAAGGCAAAATCCTGGCAGCCGGAGTCAGCAACTTCACTGCCGAAGAAATAGAGCGATCAAATAAGGTTGTTCCGATTGCTACCAACCAACCCCCCTATAGCATGGTCACCCGAGATATTGAAAAGGACGTACTTCCCTTTTGTAGAAAGCACAATATCGGAACTATTGTTTACAGCCCTCTGGAACGCGGTTTGTTATCTGGTAAATTTAAGCCGGATCACAAGTTTGCGCCAGGTGATCATCGAGCCGGCTATAAATCCTTTCAGCCCGACTTCATCCGCCGCGTCAACACCTTCCTGGAGCAGCTCAAGCCAATTGCCCAAAAGTATCAATTCAGTCTGGCCCAGTTAGTAATCAATTGGACAATTCAACAGCCCGGCATCACATCGGCACTGGTAGGAGCCCGCAATGCCAGCCAAGCAAAGGAAAACGCCCGGGCGGCAGAATTGCGGGTCAGCGCTGGCGATATAGATACAATCAATTCTTATCTTAAAGCTTTAGTGGCAGCTCCAACTGCGACCTGATTAGGACTCTACTTGGTCAACATTCTTCCTGAAGCAAGAGAGTCGACAGATATGACGCCCATGTCATGGAGAAGTTGTGCCTGGGCGATATTGAAATTTATGATCGCCTCCGCTTTCGAAACCCTTGCTTGGGTCCAATCGCGTTGAGCCGTGATGATATCAATATTGGTGCCCAGGCCGCTGGCAAATCTCAATTGCGCCAGGCGTAGTTGCTCGGCGGTTGATGCCACTTGGTTGCCAGTCTCCTCAATATTACGCTCGCTGTCCAGGCTTCTCAACAGCGACTGTCGCGTCTGAGCAAGAACAGCGACCAGCTCTTTGTTGGCTTGCAAATGAGCTTGTCTTGCCTGCCAGCGCGCTGCCTGCAAGTTGGCATAGTCGACGGTACCCATGCCACCCAGCGACCAGTTGACGTTCAAACCAAGAACATAGAGCGCTTCCACCTGCCGCGGCGGTCCAACCCCCAGGATATTGCCGCTCAGAGCAAAACTAGGCTGCAATGGTGCAGCAGCAACTACGATGGCACGCTTGGCTGCCAATCTCAATTCCTCATATTGTTTGAGTTCAGGCCGATTATCGATGGTGACCCGGAGCAAATCACCAACGTTGAGCCTCGGATCGATCAATCTAATTTTTCTTACCTGCATATCTGCCGGCAAAAGATCAGCTCCTAAGTTGGCATTGATTGATTGCGCCAGATCAATGGCTGCGTTGCGTCTGGCAATTTGTTGGTCGACGAGGTCTTGCCTGTCCCTTGAGAGCTGCGTTCTCGACTGCATCACATCAAGGGCAGTGGCCAAACCTGAGCGAAAGCGATTCGTGTTGTTGCGCAGCTGTTCTTCTGAAGTGCGCACAGCCTGAATTCTTATTTGCAGCACTGCCTCGCTCAAGACGAGATTGTAATAGTTGCGGGTAACCGTCATTAGTGTGTCGCTAAGCGTGGCGTTTTGCCCTGCCTGAGCCGCTTTGTAATTGTGCTTGGCCTCAAGTGAACCAAAGAGAACGCGGCCGCCTCGATAACCGTAAAAGCGAAATCCGGGCCCCATGAGAATGAATGGCGAATCAAGATGGATGACATTGCGGTTGCCAATGAGCGGAGTACCGGAGCCGAAGTTTGCTCCAAATCCTTGATTGAAGGGTATTCCTACAGCACCTTTTAAAAAATTCTCCTGAAAAGTCATTGTCAATTCGGGCAAGAATCTTCCTAGCGCACTCAAGTAGTTCCACTGTTTGACTTTTGTATTGGTTTTAGAAATGGCCAGATCGAGATTGCGATCGAGGGCACTGATCAGAACTTGACGAAGTGTTGTCGATTGCGAAGTATTGGCATCCAGACTGAACGGACTGAGATAATCGTTGACAGAAACCAGGGCCTGCAAGGTCGGGCGTTCCAGAGTGATCTTTTCCCTTTCGGAAGTCCCACCAACAGCTGCGGCAGGACCACTGGCCGGCTCTTGATCACCTCTACTTTCCAGTTTCGGTTGAATCGATCCAGCGCTCGCTTCAGTCGGCGCCAGCTCAGGAATATATGCTTTGCTTTTTTGGCTGTTTGGCTGAGACGGCTGCCCGCCAGCTAGAGCAGACTGATCCGTGCTTTCCCCGGTTGGTATGGCCGGCCGCAGTTGATTGGCCGTCTCCACCTGTGGCCCGACCGCACTTTGCCCGAAGACAAGCGTATTGCTTGTGGCCGCCAAGCAAATCAAGGCAAAGAATGCCGTCAAGGTTGCCCAATATCTGGCCGCCAGCCTGCTAGTCACCGAAACAAACTCTGCCCCCTGCCTATCTGCGGGAACCCTGCTATTACGGGCGGCGGTAGAAAAGCTATTTAACTATTCATACCGACCGGTATGATATTAGCACATGTATATTGGCGAGCTATAAATTCTCAGACAAAAGCGAATTAAGAAATATAGTGTGAACTCTGGCCCAATCGATCTGCCCGAGGCAATAGCTCAGGCCGCCAGCGGGTATGATTCAATTGTAGGTTGGTTTTGGGACAAAGCTCTCCTGTTAATGAGAGGAACAGACGCTAATGACAGCTAAGACATCTATGCGCGTCCAGGTTGATTTGACGATCAAAGGTGAACCGGAGCGGGTATTCACTGCCTTGACGACTGGAGCGGCGATCTGGTGGGGAGCCCCTTATCTTGAGCGCAAAGAAGCTACCGATCTTGTTCTTGAACCAAAGATCGGCGGCCGATTTTATGAGCGTTGGGCTCATCTTAGCAGCGAACCGATTGGAGCGCTTCTTGGTTCCGTCGTGGCCATCGATCCACCTAATTTGCTACGCATGCATGGATCTTTTGGCATGACAGAACGAGCCGTCCTGGGAGTTGTTTCCATCGAGCTCACCCCTATTTCTAGTGGCACACAGGTAAAGTTTTCACATCAAGCGACAGGTGATCTGGATGACGAACTAGAGGTGCACTACGCGCATGGCTGGCACGACCTGCTCGGCCGCCTGAAGTTTTTCGTGGAAGAAGGAGAAGCCGAGGGCGTTCGCTTTGATCCCAGCCTGCATTCACACTACTAGAAAATAGGAACATGCCCACCGCTAATATTTACACTGCTAACGGTACCTCGAAGGAATTGCTCACAGGCATTTTGCCGGAGCTTGGGGAATTCCTCGCTCGCCAATTAAGTTGTGGACAAAGAACCCTTTTGTCCAATGAAATTAGCATTCGGGTCATCTCCATCACCGGCTCTAACATGATTGCACCGATCGAAATTGAAATAACCGCGCATGCTTATCAAGAAAGAATTCAGCAAGCCGACAAAATCTGTTTATCAGTGCGTAATTTCGTCAAACAGAAGACCTCGGCAAGAGAAGACGTGCGCGTATGGCTCACCCTGGCCGAACTTGGACACAGTTGGGAAGAATGATTTATCGCCAGGATTTCTAGAAAACCCTTTTTCTTTTCCCAACCACAAAACATATTGAACTCCCAGGCGCCTTTTTTCGTTACTAACGGTAGTCAGAAAAATCTCTGTTTTTCTGACGCACAATAAGGAGGAAAAAGGGCATGTGGACCACGGCTCACATTCGTCGTCAATTGGCTAGAATGACGGGAACTAAGCCATTTTCGATAAGGGCATTTCTCGCTTTCGGAGCGCGAGCGGCAGTCGACCAGGCTTTTGCTCGCCTGGTTAGAAATGGGGAGGTAATTCGCGTTGCCCGGGGCCTCTATATAAAGGCCGCCTCACCGCCGCCATCATTGCTGGAAGTTGCAGTGGCCAAAGCGGCCGCTTTCAATCGCACCATCGCCATTCACGGTTCTCAAGCCGCCTTACTTTCGAAGATAGGCGAGGCAGTGATGAAAGAGAATCAAACAATGAATGAACATGTTTTCGCCTGTAGCGGCCGGACAAGTGCATTTCGCTTCGGAAACCAGATCATTCGTTTTATTGGCACCTCAGCAAGAAAATTACAATTTGGTGACAGTAAACCCGGGCTGGCGGTCCGCTCTCTCTGGTATCTGGGAAAGGAAAGTTGCACCTTGGAAATGGCATCCCAAGCGGTAACTTCATTCATGCGCAGCGATCGAGAAGATTGGCAAAGAAACACGCAGGTTATGCCAGCCTGGATGCAAGATTTGTTTTTGGCGATAAAGCGTTATTGGCAAGAGCGCCAGCGTCTGGAAGCAAAATCCGCCTGGCTTAAGGCCATTGACCCTTCATTGTCCCCTCAAGTGCTCAGACGAGAAGCCTTCCCACAGCTCTAATAGGACTGTCAGGAATAACCTAGAGAATAGCGTCTCTTTTGCGCATCATTGTTCTCAGCCATGTGCTGATTATGACACGCGTGAAAGCAAAAGCATAGAAGAGATTATGTCCCTTCTTACTCATGCCGGAATATCGTTTCAGAAATGTTATGGGCACTTCCGTGATCCGGAAACCAGATCTTGCCACTTCAAAATTCAGCTCCGACATGGAGTACTGACGTTGCCTCAGTCGACCCACGATATTGGCCAATACTTGTATTTTCATCGCCCGAAAACCACTCGAGCAATCAGTAATTTTCGTACCTGTAAGAAAACTGGTAAGCGGACTGAAAAAGCGAACGCCCAGGCGCCGCATTGGATCGTCTTTTTCAAAGTCACCTAAAATACGCGATCCGATCACGTAGTCGGCCGTATCAGCCAGGATCGGTTGGATCAAACCTTCAATTTCTTCAGGACGATTCTGGCCATCAGCATCCATGATCACGACAATCTCTGCTTTGCCCAATACAGCCAGACGGTAGCCCAACCTCAGAGCTGCTCCCTGCCCTCGCTGTGGTGTGGACACTACTGTGAAATCGTAAGAACGAGCTAAATCAGCGGTGCCATCGCTGCTGCCATCATCAATAAGCAATAAACCGAGTGTTTCGCCATTTACGTGTCTGGGCACACGCGGCAATAACTCTTTCAAATTGTCGCACTCGTTCAAGGCCGGAATGATCAAAGTAATCCGCTCGATCAATGAAAAACCGTTCGATTTGCCAAACTGCTCGATAGCTTGACGCTCGAGAGCGGCGTCCAGCTGATAAAGAGCATTCTGACTCATAGCTTCTCGCCTGATCAGTATTAAACAAATAACGAATAGTATGACACCGCTAGCGACCGAGACCACCTCAAGCATGTTGAAGGGCATGCGACCACCTCACTCGCGGCATAATCAGTGTCTTATCAATCTTGTGCTGATGTTCTTTCACGTATTCAAGCATTTCCCGTAACACTTTTTCGGTCAACATCGTCGGCTTCAAACCCAATTCCGCCAGTTTGTTTACTGCGGCTTTGTAGTAGTGCTCTTCAAGCTCCAGTCTGGGGTTTTCCAAATGCGCCACTTTTGCTTCTATGCCGAGCGACAGCGCTGCTTTGCAAACCTTGTCAGCAATTTCACTTATGTTGAATTGCTCCGTAAACTGATTCAAAATCCGCATCTCCCCCGTTTTGGGTCGATTTTCCGCCACTAGCACGATCGCCTGCATAGTATCGCGAATATTGAGAAAACCACGAGTCTGGCCGCCCTTACCATAGACAGTAAGCGGTATGCCAGCCACCGCCTGGACAACGAATCGATTGACCACGGTACCATAAATGTCGTCGTAGTCGAAGGCTGTTAGTAAGTCGGGATGATTCTCCGTCTCGTCGGTGACAACACCGTAGACCGGTCCTTGCATAATGTCTGTTACCGTCAATCCGTAAGTTCTCACATAGAACCAGAGCAAATCGGTATCATGTATTTTGGTTGTGTGATAAAGAGAACCGCCTTGTCGCGGATAGAGCATGCGATCTTTACGGCCTTTGTGCTCGATGTCGATCCAGCCTTCTTCTATATCGATGTTCGGCGTGCCATATTCACCCAGAGTTCCAAGCTTGATGATATGCGCTTTTGGTGCATGTCTCATCACCGCCCAGATCAAGTTGAAGGTAGTGGTAATGTTATTCATCAAAGTCAGTCTTGCTTCTTCGATACCCTTCATTGAGAAAGGTGCCGAGCGTTGTTGCGCATAATGAATGATCGTGTCTGGCTTGAAATCCGCCACAATGCCCTCAAGGAATTCGAAATCCTGGATGTCGCCAATGGCATGACTGATTTCATAGCCACTGACCGATTTCCATATTTGGCACCGTTCAGGTAGTTCCGGTAAGGCAACTAGCGGTGGCATTTTATGCTTTAAGGCAAGACGGCGATGCAAATAATTGTCCACCACCATCACTTCATTGCCACGCCGGGAAAAGGCCATTGCCGTTGGCCAACCTAAATAGCCATCCCCACCTAATACAAGACAGCGCAATCGATTTTCCCCGTCTAAAGCCTAACTAACCAGTGCTACCCTGAAAAACCCTGGCCCTATCGTACCCAAACCCCGGTGGGCGCAAACGCTTTCAGCTCTGGTTCGAGGAGCGCGCCAGTCCAGGACCGCGATTAATCAAAGTTTCAGCCGGCTAAATTGCCCGTTTTTAAGGTAGCCAACCCAACAATACAAATTGCTATTTTACTTTACCTTTGGTGGCTGGCGATCAGGCGGGTGACATAGACGAAACGCTCTCGCTCAGCCAGCCCAACACTTTTCAAGCCTTCCCCTGGCTTTGCCCCTTGTTCCAGTACATTTTGGTCAATTTCAAAGCCATTTGGAAAGCTGTCCCAACCATAGACCAGAGCCGTATTGTGGTTCACCTGATCAAAGACAGAACGTGAACTAGTTAGCTTCAGTGGCGCTGAGGCAGCAATACATATAAAAGTTTCCGTGCCCGGGTCGCCAGCAAAAGTCATGCCGATCAGCCTACCAGAGCCACCCGGCGAACGCTCCTCGATCCTGTCCGGATAGGTGATTTTCACACCCGCGGAGTAAAGTTTGCCTGGCTTATCAGGCTGGGGATAGATCAACTCTGGCGTCGCCTTATCAGTCTGATGGAGCAAATAGACATAGCAAGGTTTAAGCACGTCAACATTTAGATATATGGTGTCGCCATTCTTGAAAATTTTGTCAGCTCCCGGTGTTTCCCAGGTACCCAGCTTGGCATTGGCCTGCTTTACCGAGAGGTTAAGCCAGGGCCGCCGCCCCAAATAGACCCCGGGCGACGCCGCCAAATTGGCCTGCGGCAGCAAGATTAAGCTAGTTAGACAGGCAATTATGATGAGCAATCCTAAAACTGCCGAAATCGCTCCCCAGGACCGGGCGGAAGGCTTAGAAAGCATTTCCAAAACCAGGGTTTCCCCGCTTCCTTTCGAAACTCTCTCAATGGGAATGAGCTCAAAATTACAATTTTCACAAAACTGAGCCGTGTGGAAGCTGCTTAAGCCGCAGCGCGGGCAGTCAAGGTTGGCTACTTCGACACAGCCGGCCTGTTCCACCGACGGCCTTATGGTCATAAGCGCCTCAGAGCTGGCTAAGGGCAGAAGCGCTGTCACCGACGGCTTCACTTCCCTTGTAAGCTCTTTAACCATCGCCGCTTCCCCGGAGCGGGACAGGCAATCCATGATCGATTCAACCCAGAGACACTGTTGCAGCACAGGCAGCGACACCTCAGGGTTTGAGGGCAATGCCCCTACTTGCATGGCAACGACATAGCCATTTTTGAAGATGGGGCAACCGGCAAATTCGGGCAGCATGGGAAGATTATGAATCAGTTGATAGGAATCAAAGGCATCTACGGCGCCGAATAATTGCCCATGCTTGATCCCTCTTCTGTATGAGCGTCCGTCTACGACGATGCTCGCCAGCAAATCGCCCGGTGACAGGCCCAACTGTGGTGCCACCGGCAATGGCAAAATCGGCGCAGTCGCAGAAGCGGACAAGGTTGCTCTAGATTGCATCTGATTATCAGACCAATTAACCGGATCGATCCAGGCGCTATCGCTTACTGCCAGCAATTCCAATTCGCAAAGCAACGGCAGTGTCTTGAAAATCGTCTGGTCATCAAGATTGACCAGATGCCAGAGGCGAGAGGCCGCTGTCAGGCCATCGGCTACACTCCAGATCAATCTTGCCTCTTCCTGCCAATCTGGCGGAAGACGTTCTAATTCTGCTTCCCCCTTCTTGCGAATAAAACAAGGATCGCCAGCCATACCGGCGCGCAACTTCTCCAGTTCATCAAGCCGTCGATATGACTCAATCAATAAAACGTCCGGGGCCACCTCGATTTGTTTCCGCGCCAGCCAACTCGGGTCGCCAGCCGAATGGAAGAAAAATTTGTTCTTCAATTTCTGAGCAACCATTTGATAGACGGCAAGTTCATTTGTCAAATGCCTGTATCTGGCAAAGCGAATCCTGCCCGAATCACAAAAGACTTGGGCGACTGGATAGTTTCTATCATCAACGATGATCAGTTCTCCCTGTTTTCTCGCATTGCACAATGTTTGAATCAAGAGCGAGAATTCAATCTCAGCCAAACTACCACTGAGACCCTGCTCCGGGCCGGCAAAACGAAGGCTGAGGGATTTAACCAGTTCGGCCCGGCGAGCCTCACTTAAATCACTAACTTTATCGTCCAGATAGAGCACCGCGCAGTTGTGATCCTTGACGGACTTACTCGAACCAGTGTCCCTTATGGTCTCTTCCACTGTTCTTGCCAAAGAACGTCGTTTGAATTGCGGGTGAAAGACAATTCGCTTCACTGCAAATCGCTGCCCTGCTGAAGGAAAGACAATCTCCAGGGCATCGGCGCAGCGCTCGTAGATCACAAGACTTTCCGCCATTGTCGCCACTTTGCCTTCAGCCAGAAGCCAGGCGCTGGCCAGTACTTGCCGCCGATCGGAGGTGCGATCGACTATCAGTCCAATCGCATTGGCGAAATAATAGGCGTCCTTTCCTTCGCTCATTTCCCTACGTATCTTGTAAAGGCCGCTTTGATCTGGGGATCCGATGGATTTTGCTCGTAAGCCGTCCGCAATTCCTCGTCTCCTGATTTGCGCATACCCAATTTCTCAATGAGAAGCAAACCCAAACGATAGTGTGCTTCCGAGCAGAGATTATTTAACTGAATCGCATTGCGATAATGTCCTTCAGCTTCCTTATAGTTCTTAAACGATTGCGCTAACAGCCAACCTAGTTTCGTTTCGTAAAGAGCTGTTTGGGGAGAGAGGGCCAAGGCTTTGACAAGTTCATCATGGGCCTGCGAGGCACTAGATTCAGTACCACCTGCCGCCAATACCATACCGAGATAGTAGTGCGCCTCCCCGTTACCAGGTTGAGTCTTGATCGCCGCCTCTAGCTCGCTTTTCGCTTCGGAGGCACGGTTCATGTTCTCGTAGAAAAGAATCCCGAGATTCAAATGCGCCGAAGCCAGATTGCGATCGATGGCCAAGGCTTTTTTCAGCTCTTCCTCTGCGCCACTATAATTGTGATAAAGCAGAGCATTGATCCTCGACAAACCAACGTGCGCCTCGGCGTTGCGCGGATCTGCCGCCAGAGCTTTTTTGAACTGGCTGTCTGCTTCATCAAACGCTTTATTATAAGTAATCAAAAGATTCCCCAAACCAACATAGGCATCGACCAGGTTCTTGTCGCATTCAATTGCTTTGCGATACTCCTTCTCTGCTTCATCCGGACGCTTCCGGCAATCACACAAAAAGTCAGCCAGGGCTAAATGCAGGCTACCTTTATCTGGTTGCAATTCAATGGATTTGCGGAATTCCTGTTCAGCTTCATCGTAGCGAGCACTTGAACCAGAGAGAATAAAAGCCAACTGGCTGTGAATCTGGGCATTGGCAGGATCAAGCTCCAGTGCCTTACGCACTTCTGCTTCGCCGCCAGCAGCATCGCTTTTCCGCCGGTATAAATATTGGCCAAGACACAGTCGGGCCTTCCAGTCATCCGCATCCGACTCGACTGCTTTTTTAAACAGCGAACCTGCCTCATCGAGTTGGCGGTTCTGAGAATCGAGCAACAGGCCAAGATTGATCATCGCCTCAACGTTCAAGTTATTAAGACTCAAGGCCCGCCGATACTCTTGTTCGGCCAGGTCATTACGTTTGAAATTGTGCTCGTTTATATAACCAAGGAGATTGTGGGCGGTAGAACTACTTGGGTCGAGGGTAATGGCAATTTGCGCTTGTCTGAGGGCCTCGTCTGCCGTAGCACTGCGCAGACAGGCCCTGCCCAGAAGCTCATGCGCTTGTGACGAATTGGCATCGTTGATTACGGCGCGTTTTGCCGATTCGAAGGCAAGATCGTAACGTCCCTGGCTATCGTAAACGGTCGCCGCAGCCAGATAGGCATCCACTGAGCTGGGGTTGAGTTTTGTCGATATTTCCAGTTCGTGCGCAGCATCCCACAATTTATGTTCACCCTCGAATTGTTTAGCCAGATGCATATGCTGAGCGTATTCGGATAAATTCAAGGGTGGTTGGTCGGCACCACTACCGCCACCACCCGTCACTGTGAAGGGTGATTGGCGCACCATAGCAGGAGTAATGCCGAGAACTAGCTTTGGTCCCACAAAACTGCCGGACATCACTGGCGTCTGCATTTCCCCTTTATCCTTTAAAACGCTCGATTGCACTTTTGACTTCATGCTTTCAAAGGCTTTGTCAACCGTGACATTGTCCGGATTTTCTTTGAGTGACTCGATCAGGTAGTGCGTAAAATAGCCATTCTGTAAGTTATCTGATTCCCAGGCTCTTTCAGTTGGCATGCTGGAGGAGATAACCAGAGAGCCTATACCTTGCGCCATTTCTTGCGCGTCAACGTTCGTACGCACAAGTCCCTTATGACCAACCTCGGCTCCCGCGCCGCTGTAGCACGTATCGAGAACCAATAGAATGCGATTGGTGTGCACCCTCTCTTTGATAATCTGCAAAAGTTGTTTCATCTCTAATCCGGTAGCGAACAACTTGCTTACCTGCGTGTCATACGCCACCACATAATTGACACCGCGGATATCGGCTCCGGCCGGTGAGCCGTGCGTAGAAAGATAGATAACAACCAAATCTCCAGGAGCGGCCGCATGTGGCAGAAATGAATCCCCGATCGAATCCATGATATTGACCTTAGTCGCTTCTTCATTGAGCAGAACTCGGACGTGGTCGCTCCTGAATTTTCCTGCCTTTGGATCGGTCAGATAATCGGCAAAGTCGCGAGCATCCTTGGCAGAATATTTGAGGGTCGGCACATGCGAGTCGGCGAACTTGCTGATCCCCACTATCACCGCCCACTTGTCGCCAATCGGCTGGCCACCGGGTAAGGGAGCAGCCTCACTGGTTTGGACAAATAGCCAAACGCTGGTTGTCAGGAATATGGCGATCAACCAGGATGCTAAGTCCCGTTTTTTTCCTGCATGCCAAGCACCGTTATGACTCAATCCTATGCCTAACATCTGTTTGCACGTGTTGCGAAAGAGCGTTCATGCCATTGGCTTCTTCAGTGCTAAATGTGCTCGAGAGAAACATCAACGGCAAGAACTCCAGAAGGGTCTTTGTAGACTACCGTCGTTATACCAGATTCGAAGCTGCTTTTATCAGAGCCCAAATTGGCATCGGCAAGCTTTTCTGAAATGACGGAGTGATGATGTTTAACGGCGACATCCTTCGTAAGCGTCTGGTTCTTCGCACCGGTCTTCTTGGCAATTTGCCCAGGGGCCGGCTCATTGTCTTTATGGCCGGCACTTACCTTGGGCAGAGTGCTCGGTTGCACATAGGAAACAAGAATTTGACTGGGGATCAAGTCCTTGCTCCCGGAAGCGATGGTGGCGACCATGCGAGTCGGTGAAGACTCGGCATTAGGTGACACGTAGGCGGCTGTATCAATCGGCGTGCGTGAAAGCAAAAGACTGAGCTTCTCAATGCCGGGATTCTGATCGAATTTCAGTTCACCATCCCCGGGCAAGACATAATCTTTGCCGCGCTGAAGCTTATTTTCCTCGCGCTTTTCCGGATCCGGGAAGAGCACGGCCTGTTCGCCTCTACTGCCGCTTCTCAAAAGAATGTAGGCGTAACCATCAATGTTCGGCTTGACATGGAATCTGATTCGATCGCCGCTGTGAAAGGCCGTTTTGTTGTTCACGCGAGTCGTGGTAGCGCCGCGGTGCAATTCAATCCAATATTGGATACCGGTATTGATGCTTTCATTTGGTCTTTCCAGTTGCGAAAAAAACAAGCCTTTGGCCCCACTGGGTTCGGCTGCCCCAACAGAGCAGATTTGAAAGCTGCAAATCAGCCAGCTAGCGCAGAGACTTCTAATTAGGGCTTTCATTTTTATATCCTCTCAAATTCGTTGTGTCCAACTAATATACCCAAAACTGATTCACTTAGATTGCATAGCCGTCACGTTTACGGTAGTAAACTTACTGCGCTGCATTTTAGAACAAATGATCAATAGCGATGTCTTATCTTTGCTCGCTTTCAACATATACAGATTGCCATTTCTTTCAGCCGGTGAAGCACTTTCGTTTTTCGGTAAAACAATCGTCCAATCATTGCGGCTAAGAAAGTTCTGATACCAGGCAAACGGCACACTCGGTTCGTCACCAGTTCTGGTCGTAGCAGTAAGAGCCAATCCATTTGCCGTCGGTACCTGCACAAAATTGGTGGCCAGGACGTTTCCAGTATAGATCGGCACAGGGAATGCCGGCGCATTATCGAGCTTCTGGTAGCCGGAGAGCTTTCTGCCTGGCGCTCCTTTTTCCCCATTAGCGGCAAGCCCAGGCGAAATGACAAGCAAGGCCACGGTGAGACCAACTATAGAGGGATTGTTCTTCATTGCTCGATTTAACTTGCTGACCATTGCTCTATCTCCAATCTTTGAACAATCACGGGCAGGCACAGAAGCCAAATAAATACGCCGTCGTCGTCCGGTGAATTTGCATGGTTCCCAGGCAGCCATCATATCCGGTGCCAGGGGTCCAACCTCTCTCGCCATAAAAATCAGTATAGGTGGGATATTCCCAGGCGCCATAACAATCGAGTTCGGTCAAACCAAAATTTGGTCCGAGCGGGCCTTCCGTCTCAAGAATTTCGTATGTACCGTCCGGTTGGCTGCTCGTCCAGGACGGAGCGGCAGATGCCGGCGTGCATAGAATCGGGGCACTGCTCTCGTTGCTGGCTGCATAAATAACAAATTGCTGGTCTGAGGTGGCGCTGGGATCAATGGGGGTGGCCACCAACAGACCAGTAAGGTCCGACGCCTTATAGCCAGGATGTATCTCCTGTACTCTTTGCAATAAGTAGTCGAACGTCTTTGAACTCATGGGCGGAATCGGAGGCTGGGCGAATAAGGCCGTAAACAGGGTGGGTCCGGTCAAATACTCATTGCCGCAATACTCCGTACCCCAGATCGTTCCGCATGGCAGTGGATAGGTGAAGCTGGTCTCGACATCGCCAGGCATAAATGGGTAGTTCGTGCTGTCCATATCAATGCCATCCAGATTCCATTGCAAAGTATTTGCCTGGATGTCGATGCGCACGAATGCCTGGGGCATGGCCATTTTAAAGATAAGCTGCGGATTGGTTATCACTGCAGCATCCGCCTTTTGTTGGGATTGATTGCTGTTAATCGTTCCACCATGAACAGCAAAGGCATTGGGAACTGCGTCTGTCCAGGACAATGGGTCGGCGGCTAGCGTGTTCTCCTGAAAATGATTACCTGCCACCAGATGCGGTTTCTCGCTTACTTTAAAAGGAACGAACCAGAAGTTCGACCCGAGTAATTGCACCTGGGTGTACCCGGGCAAGTATTGATTGCCATCTTTGGCAGTAACCAGTTGCAGGCTTGTGGCATCGAATCCAGATGGTAACTGAGTCGGATCAACGGCAATGTTACTTTCCGCGCCGCGATCCATAAGAGCTGTTTGCCAATCGCCATCGGCCACCACATCAACATAGGTTTTGGCGCCCAACATGCGCACCGAGCCGGCCTGAGCGTATGGCTCAAAGAACCCATATAGATTGTTCGCTTGATTGAGCTGTTGCGACAATTGGGTGCTCAGGTCCTGGGCAGCCTGCTGCAATTGTTGCGCATGAGCGCTGGAAGTCGATGAACTCGAACCTTCAGATTCCATGGCGCTTTCGTTTATGGAGGCAAGTGTTGCTTTACCCCATACTCTGTCGATGTTTTTCAGTTCAAACTGGCCGTTTGAATCAGCTACATCCATAAATTGTTGTTGATCGCCGGCACTCGGTGATACGGCGACCGTCAAAGATTGTTTTCCAACATTCAACGCTCCTGATTCGACAGCATTGCGGGTTTCCCTGGCACCACCAAGGATCATGGACATAGTGAACAAACCCAAACCAATAATTGTTAGAAGTATTCCTAAAACAGCGACTAGACCCAGGGTAATGCCACGCTGGTCGCCCCTCTTGATTCTTGGCTTCCTGACTATCGTCTTCATCTTGCAAACCCTTAGTGCTTAGCTATTGGCGTCGTCGGGATTCTCAAGCGGTCTTTCGCTCGTGAAATTGATCGTGATTGGAGCGGTGAAACCGGGGATACCTGGAAAGATTGGCACACAAATCAAGGGGCGGGTCGTAATCGTAGTGCTCAACACTATATTTTTGTCTTGAACACCATTGGTTTCCAGCTGTCCGTCGGTATAGGTAACGGAGGTTAGCGGATCACCGACGATTGGAACGAAACGGCCAAGGCCATTCAATTGCCATTGCTGGGGGATGCCATACATAACCAGGCCGGTCGGGTCAGTGGCTTCAGACTTGGGCACGGCGGCACATTGACATGTCTGAAAGTAGTTAAGAGTAAAGCCGCAACCGTAGACAAAGCTCAAGCTGATCAAGTCAAGAAGCGGGAAGAAAACACCGATAAACAGCAGGTAAAGGGCCGGTCCGAATTCATTGAGGAATGCTCCCCTGGCTGTTCTAAGATTTGCCTTTCGGCTCCGTCTATTCATTTTCGTATCCCAATTTGGCTCATCCTTCTTACGTTTATTTCGACCAGGAAAGCGGAAATATTAGGAGGGTTTTTAAAGGGTGGAGGGGACTCCCACTATGGCTTCGGTATGTTGAGCGTTGAAGGTAACATAGTTTGGCAAACCGGGGACGCCGCAAGGCACTTTCACATTCATGCTGGTGATCACGGTGACGCTTTCTTTAGTTAAGTAATCAAACTTCACCAACGATACAGCCGGAATCATGTTGGATGTGCGGAAATCCCCGACCACACCTGTAGCGGCCAGGTTTGCCGAAGCCATATCTTGCTGGTTGGCTGCAGCTCTGGCGGCGTTGCGAGCCAGGGTATCGTTGCAGGAGTTAACCAGCACGGCAAATATAAGATCCAATACAAAGAACGAGATCGTTATAAGGATTGATGCCCCAATGGCAACTGAAACTAGCGCTTCACCTTTTGCCTTGCGGTTTGCTTTAAGCTGTACCTTAGTTTGGTTTTTTAGCGATCGTCCTTGGCGAGCATTCATTGTCGTTTCTCCTCACTGGCGGTCTGCTCGTGTTTCCAAAGCCATCAACCGCCTCGGGAAAAAAATTAGGCGGCTCCTATAAAATTGATAATCTTCCTCCTAATTTTGCTCGTCCATTAAGTAAGGAGGTATAACCGGCAGAGATCAGTCTTCCCAGCCGGTCTGAATAAGGAGGCCATAGGCCGTGAAAATAGCAAGCGTTTTCAGCCCAAAACCCAGTACTTTCCTGGCGGCCAGTTTGCCGCTTTCCTTAATCTTCTCAATTAACTACGGTGCTTTCGCCGCCCAGTCAGATCAGCCGGATCGCCCGGCAAACCCTGTGCACACGGCTCTGGCGCCGTCCAACGCCGCCCTCACTGCGCCGTCATTGGCGACGCCTAGTGATCCAGCCGCTCAAGACAAATCTCAAATACGGGACAAACAGCCAGAAACTCAGGTTCCGGAAGCAGCATCCGACGCTGACAACGCCAAATCGCTTGCGCCCCTAAACGCTCCCTGCATTCAATGGATCGGCAGTGAGAAGCCGAAGGCGGCGATTCTTTGTATTCACGGCCTTTCCTTACATAAAGGAACCTTCGATGCTTTAGGGAAACGCCTTTCCAAAGACGGCTATGCCGTCTTCGCCCTGGACGTCCGGGGCTTTGGTGACTGGGTGTCAGAAAGACATCTCGACAAAGTCGATTTGAATGGCAGTCTGGCCGACATTGAGCAAGAGCTCAAGGTCATCCACGAAAAATATCCCGACTTGAAGGTAGTCATTCTCGGGGAGTCGATGGGAGGAGCGATCGCTCTGCATGCCACTGCTCTTTATCCAAATCTGGTCAGCGGTTTAATCTCTTCCGTTCCAGCCGGTGATCGCTTCGGACAAACTGACGAAGATTTCAAAGTCGGTATTCACGCCTTGCTCGGCGGTTTCAACAAACAGATGAATGTTGGACGCGACGTTGTCGCTCAGGCCACCCAGAAAGAAGATCTTCGCCACGCCTGGGGCGATGACCCGCTGGTAAGAATGAAACTTTCTCCAGCTGACCTCATGCAGTTCTCCAACTTTATGGGGAAAAATTTTGATTCGGCTAAGGTAATCACCAACACCCCCGTTTTATTCATACAGGGTATGAATGACAAACTGGTCAGACCTGCCGGCACCTGGAAGCTGTTGGAAGCGCTGAACACGCCGGATCGCCAGATTGTATTCAGCAAAACAGCCGAACACTTGATTCTGGAAGAATCACAATTCAGCGAGCAAGACATAGGGTTCATCGAGAACTGGATGAAGAAGCACGTCTTAAATGAATCGGCAAACATAGCTCAGGACAACCAACCGGCAGAACCGGCAAACAAGCCGAAAGAAGATGCCACTCCCGCTAAACCAAATGGGCTGACTGCTGTCACCGTGCCACCGGTTGTAGCTCCGAGCAAACCGGCAGATGGTGCGACTGAACCGGTAAAGAAGAACGAGGATCGTGCCAAGCAAACCCACATTTCTTACTGGATCGAACTTTATCGGAATGGCAAGACCTACCGCTGTAATAACAAATATCCATTTAAGACGGGTGACTCAATTCGCTTTCATTTGATGTCCGAGAATGACGGTTACGCTTACATCGTCATGAAGCAAGGCACAAGCGGCAAACAAGCCGTGTTGTTTCCAGACGCCCGCACCGGCACAGCCAACGATATAACGAAAGGCCAGGATTACGCGCTGCCGACCAAAGCGTGGCTCACCTTCGACAACAATCCAGGCGTTGAGAAACTCAGTATCGTTTTTTCAACTAGACCGCTCGATAGTCTTCTCAGTCCCAAAGAACCAAAATATTTGACGGCCTATGTCTCGCCAGATAAATCAGGGTCTAAGGACCTGGTTCCTGCTCGTATGCAATTGTCCTGGCAAGATCCCGACCCGGTGATCATTCCACAATTAGCTGGCGGAGCGGACGGGCAACCAAACTCAGCCAGTAGTATGGTCATGCTCAGTTGCCAGGATCCATCAGCTGTACTTTCCCTAGATGTCGCTCTCGCTCATAACTAATATCCAGGAGTAATTTTTCAATCATGGTCATGCGTTTTCTACTTATCGTATTGGCTTTCATCTCCCAATTGGGATTGAAGGGATTAGCCGCTCAAGAGAGCGCCACTCCACCAGCGCCAGGTCCAGCACCGGGAGTTGAGTGGACCACGATTGAGGATTTGAAACCGGAGGCGCGTGCCACTAATCGCCCGATCAAACAAAAGTGGGCGGTTGTGGTCGGTCTCGGGAAATTCAAAGAGAAGCGCCTGGACTATGGCATGAATCTGGATAAAGCAGCAAGCGCTTTTTACGACTATGCGGTCGATCCACAGTGCGGACGTTTCCAAAAAGACCACGTCAGGCTTTTGCTCAACAGTGAATCTACCAGTCAAAATATCCTCTCCAGCTTGGGCAAACCATGGCTGGGCAGCCTTGCTGGTCCAGACGATCTAGTCGTTGTCTTCATATCCACACTCGGCTTCCCCACCACTGACGGTGGCAGCTATCTCTGCGCTTATGATTGCGCTCTAGACAATGTCTATGGAACTTGCATCTCGATTCAAAACCTTATGTCCACGCTCAAGCAAAACGTCAAAGCTGATCGCATCCTGCTTGTGCTCCAAGCCTGCTACAGCGGCAACGCCGAACTTGATGCAGGGGCGAAATCGCTTTTGACAAGTTATAACCTGGATATCGACAAAGTCAATCTAGGCAAGGGTTACATCATTCTTTCTTCAAGCCGACCGGATCAAATGACCTGGGGCGACGCTTTCTCAACCGACTTAATTCAAGCACTCAAAGAAAACAATGGTATGGTGCCACTTAAAGATGCTTTCGAAAATGCCAGAATCAAAACTGAAAAAGAGACAGCCTCGCTCAACAAAAAGCAAACGCCGGTAATGAAATCCGACTGGCAAGGTAAGGACCTCGTGCTCGGTATCCCGCCGGTGGAAGCAGTCAGTAACATACCGAGCGGCGTGCTCAACTATCTGTCTGCCGAATCGCACTATTTAAAGGCGAACCGGGCCGTCGCTGCCGGTAATTTGGATGAGGCAAAATCCGAATACGAGTTAGCTCTTGCCACTGACCCGGATTACGCCGATGCCATAAGTGATTACGGCACGCTGTACTCACTCAAAGGCGATTGGGCAAAAGCAGCTGAACAATACAAAAGGGCGATATCCATCCGTCCTGATGATTCCCTCTTCCATGCAAACTACGCGCGCACTCTGGCGAAACTGGGGCAAACGGATGATTGCTTAAGCGAATTGGAAAAAGCCTACAAGCTAAATCCCAAGGATCGCGTTGTTCTCCAGGCCTTGTCTGATATGTATGTTCATCAACACAACATCAGTGGTGCCTCCGACTTGATGAAGCAAGCTGTCACTCTCTATCCTGGTTCGGCCAAGTTGCATGACCGATTCAGTTACATCCTTGCCCAGGCCGGTGACTTTGACAGTGCCGTGGGACAAGCTCAAGAAGCAGTCAAACTCGATCCGGCTTTGACTTCCGCCCACCTCAATCTCGGAGCGAGCCTCCTCTTGAAAGGAGATACTGATAAAGCTCTCAGCGCATATAAGGAGGCCTGTCAATTGTCCCCGGAGAACGCTGACGTTCACTATTGCCTGAGCAAGGTCTTGGAAAAAACTGGTGACATCGAAGGCACACGTGGTGAGCTGACCCAGTTTCTCAAGCTTTGCTCTCCGGATGATCCGCGGGCGGCAAAAGAAAAGGCCCACTTGGCCGAACTAACACCTCAACATTAGTGGCGCCTGCCATCCAGATCGCATCGAAACATTATGGAACTATTGGTGGTCCGTTCGGCGGAGGAGCTGTGCTGCCCGGCGGTATTAATAGCCGCGGTGGTGGTGTCCTTGGCGGTGGCGGTAGCTTTCTCGAAATACCTGTGGTTACAACGACTATAGTTGTTGGTGGTCGACCACCATGTGGAAACTGGGGTATTCCCGTTCTCGTTATGATCGGGATGGAGGGAATCACGGTTTGCGGCGGCTGCCTGTTGGCGATTATCAAGTTGGCCAGGTCTTGATTCGAATTATGATGGTGATGGTGCACGGATAAGGGAATTGCCACAGAACAAGCAATGGCGGTGGCCACCAGAAGAGCAACGCCTACGTAGACAATCGCTCTCTTGCGTGTGATATGCAGACCAAAAAGCGGCCGGCACGTCGGTTCGAAAAAGATGTTTCTAGCATCGCCCTTTAGCTGGTTTTCGCTTGATTGACCGCCGCTCACGCGCAGCGAGAACTTGAAGACTTTGGGAGAATGAATCGCCTGGACAGCGCTCATCGGTATGGTTTGCTCGGCGCCGTTAAGCGGCACAATCTTCACTGCATATTTGTTTAATTCAGTGATGCGCCCAACCAGTTTGCTGCCGTCTTTACGATCGACGCTCTCCCCCGAACAATGCGGTTCCAGCATGGGCAGCACCGGCCCCTGATTAAAATAGACAATGCCGCTCAGTGTTGGACTGCTGTCTGGTCCACTCCTCGCTTGGTTCACTATTTTGCCAGAAACGAGCTCATGAGCAACGCTATCAACTTTCTCTTTTCCCTGAATGGATATGTCGTCGCCATTTATGAGGGCAGTCGCTTCGGCCAAAAGAAGGGCCCCGATCTTATGGCAAGGAATGTCACCTTTAGTAACACCAACGTCGATCGAACCATAAGTAACCGTTGCTGCTGCAACAGACTGGCAGCCGAGAAATGGCTGAGCAAAAATAACAACAGCCAATAGAAGCGCGACCAGTTTCAATTTTCTCTCCCCAGCTGCCATCTCGGGCGCAAATGTCAATAGAAACGTTTGGAGGGCCACCGTGCGATGAGCAGATTATCTCGGAATGTCGCCAACAGGTCAAATGCCCACGCTGAACCTGAGCCAGGAGTATAATCAGCAGTTAATAGCCGCGAGTAAGTTTGATGAAGTTCTGCTTCAATGACTAAATTGAACTTATATTACGCTCCTAATTTCCGGCGGTAAACCGTGAGACTGGTGGACACGTATTATGTGGATTCAAAACTATGCCAACTTCGCTTGAACCGAAACATCCTAAATCACCATCGCTTATCGTCAGTGCTTTCCTGGTGCTCCTTAGCTTGAGCACTTATGCCTTTAAGGCAGTCGCCAAAGAACCTGAAGGAACCAGGTTGGCACAAATCTTGCCACAGTCAACTCCAATAAGCGCTGACCAAATCAAAACGACTCCAGCAAGGAAGCTCGTTTCATTACGCTCGGCAGTCAAATCGGGACTTGTGAAGTTCCAGCTCACTGGAGATGGGGTAACCACCTCGCACGTGCGCCTGCAATTGACTAACACTACTAAAAATTATCTGCGCGTCATCATTCCTGCAAACGAAGTATTTCGACCAAACGCCGCGAACATTCAAATGATGATGGCGACGATGGACAAGATTATTAGCCTCTCGCCTGAAACAACTGCCATAGTTGATTTGCCCACAGTATGCGCATCCGTCAAATCGATCAAGCCACCTGGCAAAGAAGGCACAAGCTTTGAGGTCGGTGCTTATCCGGACCGGGAAGCATGGAAAGATCTGGCCGGTATTTTGGCAGCTTCAAAACAGTTAGATAGAGAAGGGGCTTATCAGCACCTCCTCACTAAGCGCGAGTCCCGTCAAGCAACCATTGCTCAGTTGGCAATCTGGATGCTTTTAGGTAGACGGACCGGCAACGCCAATGATCAGGTTAGTTCTCAATCGATTGGCACCGACATGTTGGACCAGATGGGCATAACCCGTGCTCAGCTGACTCCGGAAAAACTGGCGCGATTCGATAAAGGCGTCGACGAAATATTTCAAGCAACCGACATAACTCTCAAACGCAGCAAGGAATTCCGAGACACTGCTTCAATTCCAGGGGATTCCGGATTTGATACCTTTAAGCAAGTGGGACAGCGCGCCTTTGATAGTGGCGATTACGTCGAAGCAGAAGAACTACTGAACGCCGCTGTCGCTGAGGCCGTTATTTTTGGTGAGACGGATGCACGTTACATCGAAAGTCTCAACAAGCTCGGCAGCTGCTATTTGGAAGAAGGTCGCTATTCTCAAGCGGAATCGACCTTAAAGATAGCTCTCGATTGCGAGCAAAAGAAAGCTGGACTTGATTGCGCAGAAGCCGGGACGACGCTGACGTCTTTGGGCCTAATTTGCCTGGCACAAAAGAAATATGACGATGCCCAAACAGATTTGACCAAAGCTTTAGCGATCAAGGAAAGATCTCTTGGTGCAGAAAGCACCGGCGTGGCCGAAACATTGATCGGAATTGGACAACTGAATTTAGCACAACAACGATTTACCGATGCTGAAACTGCCTTCCGCAAGGCATTAGCAATTCAATATAAGAATGCCGGACCCAAATCTGCCCAGGTAGCAGAATGCAACAAGAATCTGGCCGACGTTCAAGCAGCTCAAGGCAATTTCCCCCAATCGGAAAGACTGTACCTGAAAGCTCTAGAAATAGGCAGCGCCGCCCTCGGCGCTGATAATCCCTTCATGGCCACCATTCTTAGTGGCTTGTCTTCGGTATATCAGTCCGACCACAAGACTGAAGAAGCCCAGAAGTTAGCGGCCCAGGCTGCTGCCATCAACGAGAAGTCCTTCGGCAATAATAAGACCCTCATTGCCTCACTACCTAGCAACAACTACGCAGCCTTCTCGCGGGCCGCCAATTTCGCTACCGAACAAGACAAGATTGAAGCGAGTGTAAAAGAAATCCAGACACAAACCGACCCCACCGTCCAGGCATTACAAAAAGACGCCGAACAGCGCCTCCATCGAAAAGTCCGAGACAAATGGGCATTGGTTATTGGCATCAGTAAATTCGCCGATTCGAGCATCAATCTAAAATATGCTGCCAAGGATGCCAAAGACTTTTGCGATTACCTGGTTCACGATGCACACTTCAGTCCGGATCACGTCAGGTTGTTACTGGATGAAAAGGCGACTAGAGAAAATATTCTTTCTCAGCTCGGTGATAAGTGGTTGCCTCGTACGGCCGGTCCAGATGATCTGGTCGTCATTTACATCTCCAGCCACGGCAGCCCTTCACAAGCAGACGTCGCCGGCGTGAATTACATCGTCGCCTACAACACCGACAAGAACAGTTTATTGGCCACCGGCATTCCGCTTAGAGATCTCACCAGCATGATCAAGGAGCGCATTCATAGCGATCGCATCGTCGTAATCATGGACGCCTGCCATAGCGGCGCCGCCGTCGAAGATCAGCAATTGGCCAGCAAGGGTCTCTTCCGGGTAACCAATTTCAGCGCCGACGAAGTCTTCCAGGGCACTGGCCAGATGGTGATCTGCTCGAGCCAACCGAGCCAGGTCTCCTGGGAATCTAAAGAATATCCCAACGGCGTTTTCACTCATCGCTTGTTGGAAGGCTTGAGAAAAGCAGGTAGTAATACATTGCTTAGTGATGCCTACAACTACATGAAGGATTCCGTACAAAACGAAGTGCTCAAAGACAGAGGCGAATTGCAAACTCCGGTGATTAAGAGCAAATGGCAGGGCAATGACTTGCAACTCGCCGTGCCGCCAGCGGACGCCCAACCAGGAATTCCAGATGATGGCAGTACCACTTCAATTCAAAGCATTCCAAGCCCGACAATCAAACCCGACGATCTGGCAAAAACTGCCAGCAAATCAAGCAATGCCTCTAAAACAATTAGCAAACCGAGACAACCGCTGGGGACAAAGAAATAAGGAGTACGTCTCATTCACCACCAAGCGAATCCCTTACACTGAGTAAATGGACAGCAAGTCCTGAGAAGGTGGACGAGTCAAAAAGACAGTCCAGGCGATGTGGTGGCAGATTGAAAATTGCGCGCTCAAATCTCTTTGAGATTCGTTGCTGCCTGATCGGTTGAACACCCAACTTACTTTCTATGTCTCGTTTGGAATCCACCTGAGTCAGCCCCATAGGTAGGGCGCCGACAAAAGGTTTGACGGAAGCAGATTTAACGATTTCAACTCCGAACTCAAATGTTACTAACCAAAATGCCTCTTGCTCTGTGTCATACCTGAGGCCAAATCCATAAGCATCAAAACCATATTCGCGATCTTGACCAAGGTCAGAAGTACGGGGAGCATCTCCGATTTCTTCCAGAAGTTCCTGAAATTCCGGCGCATTTTCCGGTTTGCCCAGCAGTCTGAGAAGTTGGTCAGAGATCGACTCCATGGTCAAATCACCATTCAACCAGTTGATGAAAGCCCCTACCCGGTTGGGCCGCTTCCAGGGTATGTAATCGATCTAATGCTTCAGAGATGGAGGCGGAGTTATCACTGCCGGCAAGATTCTCTCTGGGGCCGAATTTCGATTGCGGATCGATGGCGATCAGGCAAATGCTTTTGACGATTTCTTTGCGGCCAGGTGCTTGGGTACTTTGAGCAACAGTTGGTATTTCCAGGATTGAATCTTGCTTGGCTTTGAGATCGATTGATTGCGGCACGGGATAGTCAAATAAAATGTTCTTGCCGTCTGTTGGAAGGATAAAGACACGCGCATCCGTTGCTGAATTGAACCTGAGTTTGATCATTTGAGGATTGCCCGGCTCATCACCTATCTTTGCTATGGACAACTGCATCGGCGCAAGCGGTGGCTTGTCTATTTTCCACTGGTTCCGATTGATATCTAAGGCAGTGGCAGCGAAAAGTATTAAACCAGTGGAAAGAAAAAAACTGATGAAAAAAGCCAGTAGAATTCCCACGTATGCGCTCCAATTCCTGAGAATTGCTCGCGAATTGAAATTCTCGCTTGCCACGGTAGGTTTGATGCCTAGTTCCCTTAAGGCATCAACCCATAGAGCCAGGCGAATAGAGGAGGTTGGCAAATTCAAGCCGGGCAGACTGGCCGTGTCACCGCAGTGAATAGCAACAACAGATCTGCCGTCCAGAATTGGTGCGCCAGAATCCCCGGTGGACAGGGCCAGGTCGTGCAACAGGTGAAAGGGATCATGCTTGCGCAAGGTTCCCAAAAAATGACCGCGCTGAGCCAAGGGACTGGGAGTGGCGGTGATCATACCCAGGTGGGCCGGATAGCGCACTGCGTACGCTGACTGATTTACCTTCAAAGGTTTTTCATAACTAATAGGCAGCGGTGTCGACTCAGATTCCGGCGAATGAAGCTCTACTTCAAGCACAGCCACATCGAACTTCACTAGCTGGTCCTTTTGTCTGACAAAGCTGGGATGTAATTTAACCGCCTGCACCCGATAACGATTAGCTGAAGCGGGAAACTTGACAACCAATTCATGTACTTTATCTACATAGTCCTCAACAACGTGACCACATGTAACCAATTGATTCTTTCCACAAAGCCATGCCTGGCCAAGAATCATGTCCTTCTCAGCCTCAACGCCAATGTTGGCTAAGGCATCTCCATACGCCTCAGGGGACTTTGAATATCCATCAGTTGTGGCCAGTCGCTTCCTTGTGGGCATGAGGCATAAGATAGCAGTAGGACTGAAAGCAAATCAAAAAGAATAGAA
The DNA here is from genome assembly GCA_003175915.1 of Candidatus Melainabacteria bacterium. Lineage (GTDB taxonomy): Bacteria > Cyanobacteriota > Vampirovibrionia > Obscuribacterales > Obscuribacteraceae > PSRH01. Next base: position 25,373 of record PSRH01000062.1, read on the forward strand.
TAAATAGGCTCACAGTCTCATAACCTTAGTTTACTCTTGGCAATATCCCTCCGGCGATTTGCCAGCCAATGCCACTCAATCAGAACAACCAGCCATGCCCTCTACGCAGAATGAACTTAAGGAACTCCTCCAGGTTGTCCCTGAATGGACGCGTTTTCTCGAAGAAATCAATTCGATTAACACCACCGGCAGTGCGGTAAAGAGCGCCATTAGCTCACCACTCTTTTCATTGTTCGAAAAGGTAGGACCTAAGGCGATCTACAATGCCCTTTGCGCTTCCCGGGAAAATCGCAAGACGCTGTCCAAGCTTGTGCGAAATCATTATCTCTTGCTGGTGGCAAGCCAGATTCTGCCCAGAAACGCAACCCTGCGCAGATTTTTTCAAGAGCGAAGAATCGACAAGGACTCGCAGCAAGGGCAGATAACCTCGATCGCGGCCGAGTTAGCCTTTAACCTTGAAGCTGCTCTCAGTAAGAAAATTGATGAAAGAGCCGAGGATGGTCACAAAGTACTCTTGCCGGCTTACATTCAAGCATCCGCCAACAACGCCGTCATCGACTTCGTCAAACTGGAATCGCAGTGGGAGAAGCAAACACTGCAAGATCTCAATCTGGACGGCGATCAAGAAGACCCGCGTGACAACCTGTCCGCCGAAACGACCAAATTACCCGAGAACCTCATACTTTCCAAAGAAAAAGTTCAATACTTAAATGAGTTTCGCAACGCCCTTACTGAATTATTCTTGAGGCAAAAGCCCGCCGAGCAATCCTTGCTTACCCTGGATTGTGTGTTTGGGCTCGGCTTAAGTCAGTACTCGACTGCCGGAGTTGAGATGACCATGCGCGAGTGTTGCGAAAAACTCTCGCTATCAGGCGAGACGCAAGCCAGAAAAATTGCCCGCTGCCAGGTACTGCTCGATAAGGGCATGGATCAGGTGCGGCAATTGGTCAGAGAAAAATTACCGGTAGTGGCCGAGTATCGCCAGCAACAGGTGAACATCAACAGCGCATCGCGCCGGGACCTGCGCCATCAACTTGATCTCACCGAGGGAGAAATTGAGCGCTTGATGATTTATCGCCAATACAAAAAACTGGTAGAGCTAGTAGACAAGTCCGTCGTCAAAGTCGATCGTCTGAAAGAGCTGGAGAAAAAAGGCGCTGCCGCAGTACCAGTACCGGTAGATATCAACTCGGCAACAATGCGGGATCTGTTGGATATTCTGGCTATCCCAAAGGCGATGGCTGAGCGCCTGGTCTCCTTGAGACCCTTTCCTGATCTAGCCAGCCTTGTCAAAAAACAAGCACTGAGCGAAGAGGAGCTAGGCCGGCTGACGGCAAATGGTGCCGTGCTCAGGCCGGTCGCCAATCAAAGAACAAATATTAATAAGGTAGAGCTTATCCAATTGGTTAAAGCCGGCGTCGACGAGGCAACAGCTGGGCGGCTGTTACTCGGGCGCCCCTATAGTTCCTGGCAGGAGCTGGAGGAATTTCTGGGTCTGGAAGAGGGTACCTGGCAGGTTTTGCGGAAAAATTTCATTTTGAGCGAGGCCTACTCCTAATTTTCCTTAGCGGAGCGTAGATAAACTCGTGCCTCAAATGTACCGGGAGACAGAAGATGATTAAGGATATCGAGATAAGCCCAGAAATGGCCAGACTGATCCAGAGAAATTGCGCCCAAAGGCAATTGCCGGCGGAACGGGAAGTGGCTCGATATGTTGTGGAGACAACCATACTTGAGCTTACACCTGAGCTTGAGCTTATGGTTGAGGCAGATGCACCCCTGGCTGAAATTACTCCCCTGGCCAAGTCCATCGGCGTCAATGACGTAGTAATCAACGGCAGCCATATTCATGTTGCTGTCCTCGACTCCGAAGAAAAGATAAGTATAAAAAGCGTGCTGGTTGGCACCGACTACCTCAAATCGGGCACCCTGGTGGTTAAACTGAACGGCATACGTTCAGGCGCAGTGGTCGGCAGTATCAGCGAAAACGAATGGCGAAGCGCTCAAGACAAGAACGCTATGACCCCTGAGCTGGCCATAGCTTTTCACCCGGATAACCGTTTTGACTTGACCGATTTCTTCAAAGGCTTAGCGCACGAACAACCAGAAAGCAAGCGCACCGTCACGGCAACCGATTGCCTTGCCTTCCTGAAAGATCCGGACAGTCTGCCAATCAATACTCAAAAGCAAATCGTTTCAGGACTGCTCAATCGCTCTGTCAGAGAAAGCGTAGCCCTGGCTGCCAACTCAAATAAAGATGAGACCATTGAGGTCTTACGTGATGCATCCGTCTGGAATGCCCGCGTCGAAAAATTCTCCGAACGAGTGACCAGCAAGTTCCCTTCTTTCAATCGAAACAAAATCAAAGCCGCCGTATTGCGCATCGGTGAAAAACTTGGCGGCCAAACAGAAATGGCCGAATTTCGCAAATCAGTTCTTAATGAACTGACCCAAGAAGCGATTACCGAAAAACTTACTAGCCAAAGAAAAGCGCAATTAGCTTTATTGATCGACCGCATTAGCGCCGGTGCTTCCGCTCTTGCTGCTGTCAAGCAAATGGTTACCAATCCGCTCTCCTTCGACTTGGCTCAAGCGATCAACAAACAAAGAGAAGGTCTAGTCAGCTTCGCCAGCGCCACTGTGGAAGAGTTCGGGCTAGCCTTTAAGAATTTAGCCTTGCAACCTACCTATGCCACCCATAGCCAAAAGGAAGCAGTCGGTCTGGACGCGGTCAACGAGGCCCTCCTCTTACTGGAAGCAGCAAACTTAGCAGAACAGGTTAGAGAGCTGGAATTATAAGTTTGCCTCTAGTATATTGTCTCTAAGCTCCCTTGCTTGGCACTGCCGATCGACAATCTACTT
>PSRH01000289.1 GCA_003175915.1 Candidatus Melainabacteria bacterium
GTTGGCACTACCTTCCTCGACTTCCACCCGCGCCGTGCCCGGCAGATGATCAAACAGGGTTACGAGGATGCCATGGAAGGTATGGCAGCCGGCAATCTCGCCAGCATCGATTAGCCAGAAAAACGGCAGGATTTCTTGATTTAGCCATGCCAGGTGCAACAACTTGGCAATAACTCGGCTATAAACTTCCAGAAAATTCAAAGCACTGCGTTTGGGCACGACTGCCCAAGCGCGGACGGATTTCCATTGGAGTGGTATAGCCGTGATAAGCAATAGTTTAGTTTCGATCGAGCGTGAACTGGCCGGATACAAGACCTGGCTTCAAGAGCAAGGAATTTCCGAAGCCACTCAGCGCGCCTACGGATCGCGGGTGCGTCAGCTTCTTGTTTATTTGGAGCGGGAGCGCGGGTCATTAGAGGTGCTCAGGGAAGAGAGAGCTTTCTTGAAAGCAATTTTCGATTACAGCATCTACCTCAAAGAGACCGTGAAGATGCGGGCCGGAACTTTGAACAATTCGCTGACGGCGGCAGAAAGCTTCTCCAGGTACCTAGGGTTTGGTGGTCTGAATCTCGCTTCACTACGGGAAAGTACGGACTTTTCGCCTGGAAGGACGCTCAGCTCCGAAGAGGCATCCAGATTTTATCAAGCGGCTGAACGTCGCCAGTCTTGCCGCGACAAAGCTATTGCCATGCTCTTCCTCAAAACAGGGATTAAGCTTGGAGAATGCAACGCACTTGATGTTGAAGATGTTGTCTTGGCGGAGCAATCGGGTGTTCTGAGCGTGCATGGAGGAGAGAAAAAGCCGGCAAGAAAGCTAGTCCTCGACGAAGAAACTCGTGATGCTCTTGCTGCCTGGCTGTCGCAACGCAGTCAATCTGTGGGCTCTGGCAAGGAGAAGGCCTTGTTCCTCAACGCGCGAGGGGATCGCCTGGCCCAGGCTGGCATCGACTTTATTGTCAGAAGCATAGGTTGGAATGCCAACTTGAATCTGTCCTGCCAGATGCTCAGGCGTACTTTCCTCGTGCGGCATTTGCAGCAGGGTCAGACAACTGAACACTTAGCCCAACTGGTCGGGCACAAGACGCCGCAAGCGACGAGACGATACTCGGTTGGCTACGTTCTCGGCGGTTAGGCGGCAGGCAAACGAAGCCAAAACTTGCTGCCTTTTCCGACTTCGGTCTCGACTCCTACCGAGCCCCCTTGCGCTTCTGCCAGAAGCTTGCAAATGGCCAGGCCAAGCCCGGCGCCCTCTTTCGCATCTGCTTGCTGTACTTGCTTGAATCTGTCGAAGATGCTGGCTACCAGCTCGCTGGGAATGCCCCGGCCTCGGTCGGTGACGTTGATTTGCGCGAATGAGTCGTTTGACTCTATCGAAATTGCTATTTTGGTGCCCTCATCGGAATACCTGATTGCATTCGAGATGAAATTGACAAGAATCTGGCAAGTGCGATCCGGATCGGCAATAACTTTGAGCGATGATGGTGCCAGTTCCACAATCATCTTTTTGTCTTCAGCAAGCGATCTGACAGCGGCGATCGCCTTTTCGGCGATCGCCGAACAAGCAACTGTGCGTTTTTCCAAAACAATGTTACCGGATTCAATCCTGGCTATATCCAACAAATCATTGGTTAGACGAATCAAGCGATCACTCTCATCGCTGGCTAGGGTTACATAGGTTTCCGCCTTTTCCGGCAATTGTCCCCAGGCACCTTGAGTCAACATCAGTAGGCAACCCTTTATGGATGAAAGTGGTGCGCGCAAGTCGTGGCTAATGATTGAAATGAACTCTTGCTTCACCCTTTCAATCTCCTCTCTAGCGCTGACGTCGACAAAGCTAATAAGCAGTTTGTCTTGTCCGACATGCTGGTATTTACTGAGAGCAATGTGGGCCGGGAAGCTCTTTTCTTGCGATTTTCGCAAATAGTGCTTGTCGGATTTGCGCAGCCACGAATCAAGCTCGTCTACACTTGCAGAATCAGAATCGACAACGAAGTCAGTAAACGGACGGCCTACGATAACGTTCGCGTTCAATTCCAGGAGAGCTTCCGCGCACGGATTGACTGATTCAATCCGACCTGTGCTGTCGCAAGCGATCAAGCCAACAGGCAAATTAGCGAATATGGCCTTATCTTTTGCGGAGGCCTCATTCAGCTCCGAGGCCAATTCGTGAAAGCTCTTGTCCAAAAAACCGATTTCGTCCGGTCCCTTTTGGGGAGGATTGAGGGCGCTGCTCCGTTTGAACTTGGCAAAGTTATCAGCGATGATCGAAATCCTCTTCGTGATGCCTCGATTGAAACCGAGCACCATGACAAACGTGGCTATAATGTTGACCAGGAACCCGGTAAGCAAAAGGAGTTTGAAGCGGTTCTTTTTGCGATCTTCAATTGTCTGGGATTGTTCTGCTTGTCCGGCGTGTCTGGCTACGATCCTCTCCAGTAAGTCCCCTAATTCTGCCACTCTTGGCTGTATGCCAAGCTTCAGTTGCTGCTTTATTTTGAGCAATTCAAGATAGGAAAAATTTGACGAGAGGTGAGTTTTGTTTTCTGCTACCGTCGTAAAAAGGTATTGCAGGTTCTCTGCCGCCGCCTTTAGATCTCTATAGTCATCGGAGTTTTTGTCAACCTTGTTTTCAAAATTGACCAGTTCCTTCGGAAGCTCTTCGCTAAGGGTGTCAAAGCGCTTCAACCAATAGCGGTTCTTTGTGCCGAGGTAAAGAAGGATGCAACTGGTCCAGTTTTGCAAGCCGCGTACCAAAGAGGTGGCTTTCGTTAGCACATCTCTCGAATATGAAGCGGCATCGGCCTCTTTCTCGGCCTTGAGCATCAAATTCGCTAGACCAGCAAATATGAGAAGCTGGAGCAGCGTTACGATGGATAGAAATATGACACACTTCTGAAATAGTTTCATGGCTGGCTTAAGCGGAAATATTCGGTGTGCAGTGATAGAAATTTTCGGTGATAATCATGATATGCGCTCAATTTCGCCAAGTTTAGCTGTTTTTTCTATTTGTTTGATCGCGAGCAATATGGGTTTTTGGAATCCCATATGTGCTCAAGACAAGTCTAGCAAGGTAGAGTCTGAACGCCTATTTGAAAAGGCCGGCGCCCTGATGGGCGTCCACCGTACTGACGAGGCTTTGCGTACGCTGGATGCGGCAATCAGGTTGAATCCCCGACGTTGCTATTTATATTCAAGCAAGGCGAACTGGTTGATAAACCTCGATAGATTGGCAGAAGCTCGTCGGGCAGTTGCCACGGCTCTCAGACTGGATGCCAACGATGCTGACACTCATGCAGCCAATGCCTTGTTGCTTCTCCGCTTGAAAAGGTTTCCGGAGGCTGTCAGAGAGTCCCGGCGAGCGATTGCCCTTAACCCTCGTGAGGTTTCATTTCGCGACACCAAAGTCGCCTGTCTGATTGCCCAGGGAGACCTTAAAGGAGCCTTCAAGGAGGTTTCAGAGGCGCTGGCCATGGCCCCAAAAAACGCCCACCTTCACAGCGATAAAGCGCACATTTTACTTCGAGCAAGTCTGGTCAAAGAAGCTTTGGAGGAAATATCAAAGGCTATCGAACTCGATCCAATTCAGGAATACTTTGTGTTGAGGAGTCGAATCTTGTTGGATTTGAAAAGACCATTAGATGCCGAAATGGATATCACCAGAGCACTAAGAATTGGGCCTAATTCCGAAGAGTGTCAAAAAATTCGTCTCAGATGCTTATGCGATCAAAAGAAATTTCCCTCTGCTGCCTCGTGTCTAATCAAGTTGCTTTCAAACAACAAAGAGCACATCGACGACAAATTCATTTGTTCGTACGTCAGGCAATTATCGACCTCGGGTGGAAAAGCGGAGGCTCTGGAGGTTATCAACCGGGCTATAGAAGAAAAGGGTGTGACAAGAAGCCCAGAATTGAACGCCGCACGGATTGGTTTGTATTGCTCCCTCGGTGATGATCTGAAAGTTAAAGAGGGAGTGGCGGCATGTCTTGAGAAATCCCATGACCCGGCCAGGGATGGTCAATTAATACAATCGACCATTCTCTCCTATCGTCCCTGGACAATCTTGCACAGCATGGCGCTGGAAGAGGTTGAACATGTATTGGAAAGCTTTAGCAGGTCGAAACATTTGAGTGAGACGGAGCAAAGAAAAATCGATGCGTTTATCCCAAAACTCAATGCCAGTCAAGACAATTTATTGGCTTTTCTTTGTACTAACTGCACGAGCGAAGGGGAGGCGTTTAGTTTAGTCACTATAACTGGTGGCATAAAACGTCAGCGGCATCTCTCCGAAGGACTCTACGACGCCTTGACTCAATTACAAATTCGCTCTGCCAATTTGTCTGAAGCCCTTGCCTGGGTTTCTGACGGACTCAAGATCTATCCCAATTCTGTAAAGCTTCTTGAGCTTCGTGCCAATTTGCATGCTACCTTGGGACGCAAACAGCAAGTGCAAATGGATGTAGAACAAGTGCAACGTCGAGGACAGGCCTCCTTTACCGAAGAAATAGTGCGCGAGAACAGCCGCAACATCGTTGCCCAGTTCTCCTCTATTCTGAATGACGACGAACAAGCTGCCAGGCAAGCGCTCGAACCTGCATTGAAAAGGCAACGCGAAAAGCTCCTGGCCGCCACCACTCTACGCGAACGAGCGGCGGACTTGCTTGCCCTGGCTGAGTTAGAGATCGTTGGCAAGAACTATGTAGAGGCGCTCAAACAAACGCAGGAGTCAATTAAATTGGACGGTAACAATGCCAGAGCCTACGAGCTTTCTTCCTGGGCGTTGCAAGGCTTGAACAAATATCCGGAAGCCAGCGAAGCCCGGCGCATGGCCCTGAAGCTTTTTTCGAAGCACTAGAGCCTTATCGTCTCGGATCAGTGTTGTCCTGTGCGATCGTCCGCAGTAGAAACTTCAACCAGATACGAAGCAGTATAGTACGATTAGGGGAAGGTAATAATTCTTGAACGCCTCGTAACCGCAGTGATGAGGTGGTGGTCTACCGTGACTCCCACCTCATCACTGTCAATGATTG
>PSRH01000018.1 GCA_003175915.1 Candidatus Melainabacteria bacterium
TTACCCACCTTTTGAAGCAGATCGATAATCTGAGCGTCGGTTACGTCGGAATTTTCCTTCTTAGGGACGAATCGGCAAAACCAGTGGTCGACACAGTCGGTGATTGCTCCGGTTTTGGGATACACCTTAGTGCCACGATTAGAAATCATCTTGAGCTTAAGCTCGCTATCTTGAGAAATCTTTTCAAGGCTGTGGCCAAGTTCTTCTGAATTCAAAGGTGATTCGACGAAGACATCAACGCCTACGGAGTGACGCGATTTGGCCTTAACAAATTCAACATCGCTAGCCACTTTGGGAAGCTTGACCGGCTTGTAGTCTCTTACTTGCCAGCGCTCCGAATGACGGCCCAGATTGTTGATGATCGCTCTGGTGAAATCCGTCGTGGAGGCTGCCTTTTCATCCCCGATTATGTCGCGAGGCAGGGTTTTGCCTTCCTCCAATGTGAAGAGTACAGCGTGCTCAATCTTAGCGGCTTCTTCGAACATGCCTAAGTGGCGCAGCATCATAACGCCCGAGAAGAGCACAGCTAGCGGATTGATGACATTCTTGCCGGCATACTTGGGAGCGGACCCGTGCACGGCTTCGAAGATAGCCACTTCATTGCCGATATTGGCCGAGGGAGCGAATCCCAGACCGCCTATTAGCGCCGAACTGAGGTCGCTGATAATATCGCCATTCATATTTGTGGTGACGATCACATCAAACTGTTCGGGTTTCTTGACCAGTTGATGAGCGCAGTTATCAATGATTATGTGGTGCGCTTCGATATCAGGATATTCTTTGGCAATTTCCTCGAAGGTGCGCTTGAGCATGCCTTCCGTCATCTTCATGATGTTCGATTTGGAAGCACAATGAACGGTTTTGCGCCCTTCTGCTTTGGCAAGCTCGAAACCCAGGCGGACAATTTTTTCGCAGCCTTTGCGAGAAATCAGTTTCAGGCATTCGGCTACGCCGGGAGTCTGCATGTACTCGATACCGGCATAAAGGTCCTCGACGTTCTCCCTGACCACGACAAGATCAATATTGCGGCCGCTGTAGGGAGTCTTCACCCCGGGCAGTTCGCGCACCGGCCGAATGTTGCCATAGGTTTCAAAGAGTTTGCGCAGCGTAACATTGGCGCTCTTTTCCCCAAAACCAATGGGAGTTTCAAGCGGTCCCTTTAAAACCACGCGAGTTTTGCTGATCGACTCGACTGTTTCTTGGGGGACCCCGGACGGCAGTCCTTGTTTGAAAATGCTTGCACCGGCATGACGAACTTCCCAATCGATTGGTGCGCCAGTAGCTTCGATGATAAGACGGGCAGACTCAACACACTCGGGACCGATGCCATCGCCCGGTATGAGCGTCACCAATTTCCTATTCGAAGCATTATAGCTAGTCGTCATGATTCCTTTTCCTCAAACAATAGACTTGGACTAGGATAACCCACGTCCTCCAAAAAAACTGGGTAAGAATCTCATTTTGTCAAGGTTTACTCTTTGCCGCGCACCTTGGACCAAATACCTTCCAGCCACTTATTTCTTTGCTCTTGGCTGTCTTGCTTGTCGGTGCCGTTCGGAGAATCGTAGAAGTCCCAGGGTGCCTCCTGCAAGGCTCGATGAAAATCCACGCCCTTCTGGAAGCAGTAACGCAAGCTGGCCACGGCTTGATCGAGGGAGATGATTTTCTCTTCGTGCAGGCGTTTGGCCTCGGCCGTTGCCTCGATGTTTTCATTATTGAGCAGTCCGGCTTCCAATAATACTTCGCCGATAGTAGCTCCGGTGATGGAGGTGGCATTCTGTGCGGCGTTGATTTGTTCTGGAGTAAGAAGATTTGCCGAAATGATCAAATCAAGAACGTCATTGGCCGATTTGATTTTGGCCCGCTTAACATCGTGTTCCTGCTTCACTTTTGCTACGGGTATCCTTTTGATCCTGGACTCCTTCAGAATGTCTACAGCTTCTTCGCGAGTAAGCGATTTGTTAGCTATCAGTGCCTGAATGTTCAAGCATTCATGTAGTATCGTCGATGGTATTACGCCGGAGGTAACAAGAATCTCTCCAATCGGCTTCTTTCTTTCTAGCCCCACCTCAATAGCGGATATCTTATCAGTCTCGCTCAAGAGACCCGCTGCACACAATAGCTCTCCCAGCTTGACGTTGTTCTCCTCTTCTGCAAAGGCACCCGATTCCTTAAGCGATTCCTCCAGAGATTGTTGTTTGGCCGCGGAGACTTTCAACCCGGCGACTGCCTGATCTTTGTTTATCTTGCCGTCACGCATCAACACCTGGGCCGTGAGGACGGAACTGAGTATATTGGCATTGAGAGCTTTATTGACGACCAGGCAGCGACCTAAGGGCAGCCCGTAATCCTTGCTATTCTGTACCGCTTCTTCAAGAGCGCGCGGCGTGACGATACCTGCCTCGAGAAGAAGCTCTCCCAATTCAGTGGTGGGGATGACGTCTTGCATAGGCGGACGCCAACCGAGCTTGATAAAGGCCTGCTGCAGCGAGATGCGATTTTTTACGGCGAGGCTCAGGGCGCGAATGCCGAATTCACTCGATAGTACCCCGGCTCTCAGTAAGGCCTGAAGTTCAATAGCTGCTTGCAGATCTTGTTCAGTGAGCTGGCCCAAACTCATAAGAGTTCGTCCTATAGGGCTCTTGGTTTTTTTGGAAAGGTGCAGCGCTTCTAAGAGCTTGTCTGCCCGCACGACGTTGGCAGCCACAAGCAATTCGCCTATTCGCTTTGGTCCAGTCTGTTTGTCCTTGCCGTGATCCATTTGCAAGAAGAAAGTAGTCTATCTGCCAGGCCTACTGGCTGATAACGTTCCCGCCATAAGAGTTAGTCTATCAGCTCCTGGGGTTGTCAGGCAGATTAAGGAATTTGATACCTCACGAAAAAGACAAAGGGGCCCACAACTAGAGACGTGTGCCCCTCGATTAAGTAAGGAAATTTCAGCTCAGCTTGGCTTAGTAGTTATCGTCGTAGGGTACAACGAAGCCTTTGCCCTGGAAGAGCATGCTGTGGCTGCCGCTATGCGGGCTGGGATAACCGACGAAGCCGTGGTGCACGCCATAGGCGAAACCATGCAGGACTCCATAAGTGGCACCACCAACCAGGCCGACCGGTCCACCAGTCAAGCCGCCAGCGACCAACTCGTAAGTACCGTCTTCTTTGCCGATATTACGAGCAACCATGCGCGTGCCACCGATCGCACCCTTAACGCCATCTTGGAAAGAGGCTGTGGGTACGTCCCAGGCCGTGGTAACTACCATACTTACCAGGCGTACTGGGAAATACTCGATTTCATACCAGACCCGCGCCGATTCTGGCCTCTCTGGGTAGGCCAATGTCGGTACCAAACTGCCCATAGCAAGCCCTACGCTCGCTAACAGGGATGCAAGAAACATCTTTGCCATTTTTTTCACCATCTAGTTTCTAGGAATCTTATCTGAGCACTGACTACAACTTACTTTTCTTCCATCGTTATGTACGACCAACGGCTGAAAGGTTTGTTCCAGCCTGTTTTAAATCCGTGAGAAACTCCGTACATAAAGCCCTTCACCCCGCCTACCGAGACACCCGCGGGAACGGAAACTGGCGAAGCAGCGACAAGCTGCAGGGCGCCATTTTCGTCACCAAACTCGCCGGCGAGTTTCTTCTCGGAACGCATAGTGTTGTGGAAGCCTTTGTCTACCGGCCCACTGAAGGTGCCGCAAACGGCAGCGCCGGATAAGGCACCAGCCGTCCTGAAAGGCGCCATCAATACCCAGTGAATCGGCTTCGCCTCATAGTCCAGGGCCAGAGCTGGCCCTGCTCCGGCAGCCAAAAGGGCTGCCGAACATAAGATTCGACCCAGAGATTTCATAATTACTCCTTACCTTTCCGAAAAATGAAACCCACCACAAAAGTTTTCGTCCTACCTATTCCCCACTATTTGATACCACAAATGATTCCGAACTAAATGGCTTGTCCCAGCCAACCGTTATGGCGTGGTGTCCACCACAAATCGCACCGTACGGGACTCCAAAGACGGCGCCAGTGGGAATTCCAATCATTGCGCCGACAATATTTTGCTTCCAACCTTTTTCATCGCCGAATGCCTCAGCCAGACCCTTGGTGGCTCTGTATGGGCACTTGTAGGCGGAGTCGACTATTATGCCTTCGGGAACGTCCACAAGGAAAGCAGTCGAGGCACCGGCCAGGCCTTTCACGCCACCACCGTCTGCAAAACATGGTGCAGCGATGGCTAGCGATGCTAAGGTGGAAAGAACTACAGTGTTTATTTTCATCATTTATCCCCTAGTTACTAAGGATGGTTCACGAGAACCATCCTTATTTGCTCTTACAACTATGCTTTGGAGTGTAGATCCATATTTGGACTATTCATCCTTGAACGTGAAGGCTTCTTTGCTGAAGGGTTTGTCGTACCCGGATTTGAATCCGTGCACCATACCATCCACGCTACCGTAGCCTGCACCACCGACAACACCAACCGGGCCACCGACGAGGTAACCTACCAGCATTTGGAAGTCACCATCTTCGTTGCCCAAAGTTTTGGCCACGGCCTTGGCTGCTTTCTGACCACCCTTGACGCTATCCTTTGCAGCACCCAGGGGCACACCAACTACCGTACCAACTCCACATCCTGCTAACCGGAACGGGAAAAAGCATGCGCTTTTGAACGTATCACCGTCAGCAAATGATGGTGTCACTAAGGCACCGACCAACGCTGACGCTAGTACGAAGGAAGAGGCTAATCTTTTTTGCATTCGAATCTCCAGCTATTAGCTATTACGTAATCACCAATTCTGGACCAAGCTCGGCCCAAACACGGTCCTAATTTTACCTGTTTTCTTTAAGACTTCTATATCGGTATCGATTCGAAAATGCCAATCTGGAGAATTGAATCTACTTAAACCTGCCTTGGCTGGCGATTCAAGCCGTTTTCACGTGTGTAAAAAGTTTGTTTGATCGGGGCGTTATCAAGTGATGGCGGAACCCTATGTGGTGGCATGCCAATCAGACATATCTCTAAAACAAAGTGTGATGCAGTTGCGTGCGACGTCGCTAACGGTCATAAAACGGTGCCAGTGCCAGTACTATATTCAGCCTTTGAGATAACCTTGACAATAAGATTTATCGGCCATTTCAATTGGCAGGGGAGTGACCGACGTGCTCAGTCGGGTGCCAAGTTGAGGCTTGCTTGCCAAACATAATTTGGCGAAGGGAAATGACTATGCAAGGTATCCAATGGAGATAGACATAAGCACTCACTTCCAGGCTATGCAAAAAGGTTCGCCAGTAGGACATATTTCGGTATATCTTGATCGCGACAAATATATTCAGCTCGCTTATCAAGAAGATGATCATCGAAATTATGGCAAAGAGGCGCCCGTGTGTCGGTAGTCCCGTTGAAAAGTGAATCAACTCCGAGGTCACTTCAAGCAGCATCAAAGCTGGTACCACAAATAGAACAGTAAAAGCGATGGTATCAAGGCGCTCGACCAGAGAGAGGCGGGTCGGCGAATTGAGTGGGAAGATATAGTCCAAATATCGTCTGATACTTCCTTCTGCCCAGCGACAGCGCTGTCGCATGAGGGCCTTGAGAGTGGTGACTCCCTCTTCCCAGACATATGCGTGCGGGCAGAATCTGATATCCCAATGATTAACAAGCAGACGCATGCTCAGATCAAGATCGTCGGTGATCGCTTTGTTATTCCAGCCGCCCACATCAACGAGAGCAGCGCGCTTCACCAATTGGCCGTTACCTCTTAGTTCGACCGCACCACGAATGAGGTCACGGCCCATTTGGAAATAGGTATCAAGGGCGTATTCGGAAGCCTGGCAGTTGACCAGGAAACCTTTCTGATAGTCATATATTCTCTTTTGCGCCTGAACTGCCCCTATGCCTTCCGGTTCCAATACCGGTAGCATGAGCTGGAAAAAGTCTGGGGCAACGTAAGCGTCAGCGTCAAATACGGCGATCACTTCACCCTTGGAAAGAGGCAAAGCTTCATTTAAGGCCGCCGATTTACCCGGGTGCGAGCCATAAGCTCGTTTAATTAAACGCAGTCGGGGAAATTCATTCTGGAGATTCTCCAAAATGGCTGCTGTGTGATCTGTTGAGCAGTCATCGATTACCCAGACGACGAAATTGTCATAGTTAATCTTGAACATATTGCGGACCGTATTTTCGATCACGCGCGCTTCATTCTTAGCGGCGATGAATATATCGATCCACGGTTCCCAAACGCTTTCGTTTCCCAAAGATGAAAGAGGCGCGGTGGCCCCGGCGGGCCTACCACTTAATTTGAGAGCTTGCCTCAATGGCGCCTGGGTTTTAGCGAGGAGATTGCTACGCTTGCGCCATTTATGCTGGGCATTCAAAAGCCAGAGACTGTGGGTGACCATTATGGCTATGCCAATACCGAGGAGCAGAAGCAATTCAGGACCGGTAAAAAGGCAATCAACGACTTTTAGACCCAGCCAGACGGCAACAATTAACCCTATTAGAATGATTCGATTCCGCATATTACCTGTATAGCGCCTTTTCTCCAGGTTGCCCGTTTTATTTTGAGTTTTTTCAGACAAATTGTAATCGACTGAGGCAACTATGCGCCATTACTTCCATTTCTGGCTAGATTGCGGGAGATTCTTGACAGATGGTAAATAGCTCCCAGCAAAGTCGGTAGGCCCAAAAGTAGCAAGGTCGTGGAAACGCCGCCAGGCAGGTTGTCCGAGGAAAGTCCGGCTAAGACAACCGGAATCGTCGAAGCGGTCGACATGGCTGTGTTTTGAGCGCCAAACACCTTGCCCCGCAACTCCTCCGGTACGGCTGATTGCAGCGCTGCCTGCGTCGGCACTGCTACAAAAGCGCAGGATATTCCTGTAAAGGCAGCCAGGGTGAGGGGCACAACCATCAGCCAACCGCCAAAGTAAACGCCTGTCAGGCCTACCATGGGGAAAATGAACTTCTGGATGAAACCCAGCATGCCGAGCAAGATCATGAACAGTCCCAATCCAGCAAAGCCCCTGTAAACGAGGAGATTACTGGGGTTATTGTGTCCGGTCTTGGCTACCCAGATATTGCCAATGCCCATACCCAGCCCGGCGGCAGCAACGATATAGCCGAACTGGAAGGGTTGGATATGCATCACCTGTTCCGCCAAACCAACGGCAATAATGTTGAGGGTAATAATCGTGCTGAAAAGTAGGGTGATTTTTAAAATTGCCCGGAAAACCGGCGGGCTGTCGACGATGTAGGCTAGCCCGCAGCGCAATTCTTCCCACCAGGGGTCATGTTGCCCGTTCAGCGGTTTGTTGCCCGGCAACTCAAACAAAAGTAAGGCAGCCAGCGCAAAGGCTAAAGCAATCGCTAGAGGAGCCTGAGCCACCCCGGTTCTCGATATGATCGGCTCACCGACAGCAAAACCGAATCCAAGCGCGATCATCATGGTTGTGAAAAATAGGGAGTTGGCGTGAAACAAGTCCTCCTTTTTGACCAACCTGGGAATGGAAGAGGTTTCGGCCGGTCCGAAGAACTGAGAACCAATGGAAACAAGGAAGGCCAGGGCAAGACATGCCTTGGGGGAATGAGCAATCCAGGGAAGGGTAACCATACTGACGAAAAAAGCCCTTGCCAAGTTGGACAAAATCAAGACTATTTTGTTCGAACAACGGTCCACGTAAACGCCAGCTAGAGGACCCAGGGCGATGGCTGGGATGGTGAAGGCAACATACAGCCAACTGGTTATTTCGGCAGCACCGATGCTCTGTTGTGGATCAAGAACCGCCCGCTGGCTGGTGAGTACGGCAACAAATAAGACGAAAACGGCCCGATCGGCAAATTGAGAGAAAATCTGAGCCGTCCACAAACACATAAAATGGCGATTGCGGAAGAGCTCGCGAAAGCCGGGGCGAGTGCTCGACTGACTATGCTGAGGTGTGGTCAGATCGGATTTCACTTAAGGATTTCCGTAAA
>PSRH01000256.1 GCA_003175915.1 Candidatus Melainabacteria bacterium
CCGCGCTTTGCTCGCTATCGCTTCGTAACATAAGGGACTCTGTCGCCTAGGAGAGACCAGGAATTGGGGGCACACCAGTGGCGCGCTATGTTTGTCTTGGTTACGGATTCGTCTCCACAACTTTGGGAGGGTCTGCTTTCCTTGCCGGCCCTATGAGCAGGGCCTGGCACTGGTGGGCTTAGACGATAGGGCTGCTGGCCGCTCTAAGCTCGTTATACTTAGGGCGAATTGTGTATGAGTTTGCTTAAAATTATTTTTGATATAGGTGACTTGAAAAGATGCGCGAATTCGTCCTTTCTGGGGGGCAAGTTATTACTCCTGACCAAGAATTTCTTGCCGACATCTATGTTAATGATGGCCGCCTTAAAATTCTCAAGGATGGAGGTGCGCCTAAGGGCAAAGTCGAACGACTCGAAATTTCCAATTGCTTTGTTACGCCTGGCTTGATCGACTTGCAGGTGAATGGCACGGCCAAGTGCAATCTCTGGGAACAACCCGATCAAAAGCAGTTTGAGGCATTGTGTGAAGAACTCTTGCAGGCGGGCGTCACCTCATTTTTGCCCACGCTGATCACGGCGGACATCGAGCATATAAAGAAGAATCGCCGGTTTCTTGAAGGGCTTGGCGCCGGAGCGCCGCTCAGCAATGGTTCGGCAGCTGCTACCGCCCATGGTGCGGTCGCCAAAGCGGCGATGATCCGTATGCCCGGCATTCATCTGGAAGGCCCCTTCATTTCCCCCGAGCGTCCGGGAGTGCATCCTAAGGAATTTATCAAAGCACCGAACGTGGCACAGCTTAAGGAAGTAATTTCTCCTGCCGTTAAGCTGGTGACGCTTGCTCCTGAGTACGGCGAGGGAGAGGCGGCGGCTAGGTTTCTTCTCGGTAAGAAAATAACGGTTTCACTCGGTCATTCTAACGCTACCTTTGAACAGGCTCAAAAAGCTTTTGATTGGGGCATCAAACTTATCACTCACACGTTCAATGCCTTGCCGCCCTTACATCATCGGGCCGTGGGAGCAGTCGGAGCGGCACTACTTAAAGAGGATGTGTTCTGCTGTTTGATTGCTGACGGCCTGCACCTGAATCAAGAGATGGTCAAGATTGTCATTCGCCTCAAGGGCCCTGATCGAGTGGTTCTGGTAACTGACGTAGCTCACGTGGGTACCACAGGTGGTGGCTTAGTCGGGTCGTCGATTATGCTTTCGGACGCGGTGCGCAATCTCGTCAGCTGGGGAGCTGCTTCCTTTCGCGAAGCTATAAAAATGGCTACCTTCAATCCCGCAAAAGTTATTAATTTGGAGAAGGAACTCGGCTCAATCAAGAACGATGGGTTAGCCGATCTGGTCGTTTGGTATAAGGACAGCTTGAAGATCCGCCATGTTGTGGCCGGCGGCCGACTTGTCTTCTAGGAAACGTTCAGTTGCCGGATGGTGATTCGACGATTCTGAGAATGTCCTTGTGCAGAGTCATCGGATCGAACGGTTTGGCAATTACTCCGGCTGCTCCCAATTTCAAATGGTCTTCCACTTCATGAGTTTGCACCTTGGCAGTCATGAAGATAACAGGCACAAGATTTCCCTGTTCTTTCAAGCGACTATATGTGGTTGGACCATCCATGCCTGGCATCATCATATCCAACAGGATCAAGTCAGGCTTTTCGCGCTCGGCTATCGTCAGTGCTTCTTGTCCGGATTCGGCCACCAAAACCTTCCAACTGGTCATGCCTTCAAGCGCCATTTGCACGACAAAACGTATGTTTTGATCATCGTCTACTAATAACACTTTTTCGATCGGCATATGCATGAAGGGTGTTCCTAACCGACTGCGTTGATTTTACCGAAAGCGCCAATAGAATACCTAATCAATCGATAAACTGAATTAAGACAAAAGCCATGCTGGCCCATACCTGTCATCGGCGGACATTGGTCAACAGTCAGGTTGAAAGGAGTGCTTAGACTGATAACATGATAAGATGTCGGCAGCGTCCGGTAATGCCGTGCGGGCATAATCTGGCTGCTAAATAATCAGGTGCTTTGTCGGTTATTTGTTTGTCCTTTAGAAAGTCGATCACCGTTAACTAACGGAGTTGAGGAATTGTTATGAAACGAATTTTTGCTTTTGGTACCTGGTTAAGCGCTCTATCAATGCTTCTGATTGGTCTGCCCTATGCCGGACAATCGACGTCTGCCGCAACCACCGCGACAACTGCTCAGAAAAGTGCCCACAAGAAGGCGCCTGCTAAATCAACTAAGACCAGCAAGAAAGCTTTCGACAAACCATCCGCGAAAGCACCCGTTAAAAGCCATGTGGCCAGTAAGGACGAATTACCAGATATACAAACGACCGACAGCACCGGATTCGATAAGGATCCGCGCATATTAGCCCAGGAATATGGCAAGCAGGCCAACACCTATTACGCGATGGCTGAGCGGAAAGAAAAGGCTGGACGACTCGATGAAGCCCAGAAACTTTATTTCAAGGCTCTGGCTGTACGCCAGAAAGTGTGGGGATACTCCGATCCGGCCGAAGCGGCAATCATTTACAAAATCGGTGATATCCACCTGAAGAAAGGCAGACTTAATGAGGCGGACGTTTGCTACAAGCGCGGCATAGCATTGCTGTCTAAGCGAGTCGGTCCTGGTGCTTATGAGTTGGCCAAGCCGCTCAATCGTCTTGGTGAAATCGCCCTCAAGCAAAAGCGATATCAAGACGCCGTCGACAATTTCAGCCGGGTAGTGCCACTGGAAGAAAGAAATTCCGGAGCTGAGTCGGCCAAGACAACAGTAGCCAGGCTAAGTTTGATCGACGCGGAAGTCGGATTGCATGATTGGAACGAGGCCGAAAAGCAGCTGAAGTTGGCCGACCAGGCCTTCACCAGCAAAAATGATACGCACAGCCGAAATTATCTAAGATTCTTAGATAACTATGCGACTGTAACCACAGCCCTCAACCGCGCTGCCGAAGCGAATACTTATACAAGTAAGGCGCAAGCGTTGCGCAGTGAATTGGATACTACCGCTGCCAATCCTGGTGAAGCTCCCACTCCTGGATCAGAAGCGAAGGGTGCTGAAGGGGAAGGCCAGAAGGCTGGGCACGCTAAGGCAAAATCTTCGCATGCTCATGCCGCCAAGAAGGCTAGCAAGAAGTCCTGAACCTATAGACGAAAGATCGCCGCCGACTGGGGCGGTTGAACGTAATTCGTTTATTTCTAAGCGAACCTTGAACTTTCAACAGCGTTTTGTTTGATTACGCTAGCGTACCAGCGACCGCTTTCTTTAATTGTCCGTTTCTGGTTAGCAAAATCCACGTGTACAATGCCGAATCGTTTTGAATAGCCGTGTGCCCATTCGAAATTATCCAGTAACGACCAGGCGAAATAACCGCGCAAGTCGACGCCGTCTTGGATAGCTAACCAGGCCTGTTCGAGATGATCGCGTAGATAGTTGAGGCGGGCAAAATCCAGAATGCGGCCGTCTGGGGAACTTTGATCTGAAAAAGCAGCGCCATTTTCAGTTATGTATATCGGCGGTAGATGATAGTCTTTGGAAAACTTGACGAGAAGCTTTCTCAAGGAAACAGGATGGACTTCCCATCCCATTTCCGTATATTGCGAACCTGGTACGACCTCGACTTTGCCCTTGATACCTAATACGGTGCGTGAATAATAATTCAATCCTAAGAAATCTAGTTGCGTGGCTATGAGCTCAAGATCACCGGTTCTTATATGAGATTTGATCTTGCTCAGACTTTCAGGATAGATGCCGCGGAAGATTGGGTCCATAAAATAACTTAAGTCCTCACGCCAGGTTTTCTCCGCTAATGCTTGATCTTTCGGAGAATCGCTGGCCGGATCGGTTGGCGTGAAAATGAGAGCAATTCCTAGCTGCGGCTTGTCAGGGCCGCAAGCTGTGGCACGGATTGCCTGGCAGGCAAGCCCGTGGGCGACGAGTAAGTTATGTCCGACGACAATGGCTGTTTGTTTGTCCTTGTATCCGGGGGCGTGGTCGCCAGTTGCATGGCCCAGAACGGCGATGCACCAGGGTTCATTCAGCGTCGTCCAATGTCGCACCCGATCGCTCAGACGCTGGGCCACCACTTCGGCATATTCGGCAAAGCGCTTGACCACATCACGGTTTGTCCAGCCGCCCGTCTCTTGCAGAGCTTGTGGCAGATCCCAGTGATAGAGAGTAGGAAAGGGTTGAATATTGGAGGCGAGAAGCTTGTCAACCAATCGATCGTAGAAGTCCAGACCAAGAGAATTTACCGGTTTCTTGCCGTTCGGCATTATCCGTGGCCAAGAGATGGAAAAACGGTAAGCGCCCAGCCCGAGCTCTACCATAAGGTCGACATCTTGCTGCCAGCGCTTGTAGTGGTCGCAGGCTATGTCGGCTGTGTCAGCATTTAAGATGCGACCGGGCGTATGGCCGAAGCGGTCCCAAATAGACTCGCCCTTACCATCCAGGTCCCAGGCGCCCTCGATTTGACAGGCAGAAGTGGCCGCTCCCCAGAGAAAACGATCGGGAAAACGGAGAGAATCTGAACTCATGCCGGGTCTGATTGTCTAAGGCTTGAAGAAATTCTCGGGAAAATCTACGTTTGTCTTTAGTCCGCGCCAGGACGATTCCGACCAGAGTTTTCCGTCTATGTAGTCTTCCCAGAAAACCGGCAAAAAGGTGCGCGGATCGGTGTAAACCCGCTTCAAGAGGAGCTCCTTGCCGAACTTCGTGGTGTACATATCGAGCACGTAGGTAGCAACTCCACCGGTTTTGCTCGTCGCTACCGTGTCCTTTGAGACGCGACTGTGATCTCCTTCTTTCAGCATATTTTTCAAATAGTCAGCCAGCGAGTAAAAGTCAGTGCCTACCATAGGAAAGCCGTTGGCTGCTTTGACCAGATCTGAATCGGGCGAGACTGCTGCCCGGAAAAATTTCAAGGCGCCACCGAGATGGCCGTGCACCTTTCCATCGAGGGCCAAGACCGCCACGGAACCCTTCTTTGGCCCCTTTTCAACCTCGACACGCATCAGCTTGGGCTTCTTGAACGCGAAAACGCCCCCCTCGTTGACAGTCTGGTTGGCTTTGTAGACAGCCATTTCATAATTGCTTGAATAGTTGTCCAGGGCCTGTGCTGCGAAGCACATCTTGTCGACAAACTTAGCTCCGTCCTCATAGTTGTCGCTCATGACCACGGACGGGACGATGGCGTTTGCTTGTAGACTGATTCTGCTTTCTAGTGCCATGGTTGAAGAATAGTTGACTGAAAGGGCTGAAAGGGCGAGCAATAATGATAAGACGACACGGAAGAGGAAATTAGGAGCCCGAAAGGGTGGAAAAGTTATAAAAGTTTTGACTCCTATCGTTTGCATAATCGCCACCGAAGAATGAATGCGCTTTGGGTTGAGCTCAGATTCTAGCGCAATTTGTAAAGGTTACGGGCAATTCTTTCTTTTTTCACCGCTTCTCTGTTCTAATGCAAAAAGTGATGGCTTGCGTATTATGCTTGTCCTGTCGCGTTCGTTCTCTTCGGTTTGGCAAGCCGCTGGAGCGAATTTCTGTAACAATTAGACCGCCCTTTGACCGGAATCATGCTTCCTTTCCGCTTCAAGATACCCACCGTAAGAAGCCTTTTGCTGTTTTTAGCTCTTAGCAGCACTCTCAACATATTGTCATGTCGGGCAGCAGAGGCAGATAACCAATCGCAGCGTCCCACAGTGGCCCTTGCCCTTGGTGGGGGTGGTACGCGCGGCATCGCTCATATTGGCGTATTGCGGGTCTTGCAAGAAGAAGGCATTCCCATAGACGCGGTAGCCGGCACGAGCATGGGCGCGCTCATCGGTGGACTCTATTGTGCCGGATTGTCTTGCGACGAGATTGACAAGGTTTTCCATAAGCGTGCTGCCATCCGCTCTTTCAATACAGTGCCACTTTGGGTTCGAGTGGCGGTAATTCCGATTACGATCACGCCGAGGCTCTTTGGACACCATCCTTACGAGGGCCTCTATCGCGGAAACAAATTTGCCAAATATGTTTCCAATCTGGTTCCGCCCGATAAGAGGAACATCGAGAATCTAAAGCCCCCGTTCTGGGCGATTGCTTCGAACCTTTTGGATGGCCAGGCGCATGCCATCAAGTGTGGTGACATCGGCAGAGCCGTCCAGGCCAGTGCTGCCATCCCAGTTCTCAGGCGACCGGTGGAAATTGGCGACATGCTTATGATCGACGGAGGCATTTTGGAAAATGTGCCTACCGAACATGCTCGTGAGATGGGATGCGACTATGTCATTGCTGTTGATGTCGATCAGCGAGTCATGCCGGTTGAGGCTAAAACTTTTCGCGCTCTAGGTAGTGTGAGCAATCGCGTCATTAATATGAGTTTGTGCAGGATTGATGACCCCCAGTTGGCTATGGCCGACGCTGTCATTCAACCGGATCTGCGCGGTATTAAGCTTTTGTCCTACAAACCCAGCGATTATATAAAGGCCCTCCATGCCGGCGAAGAAGCCGCCCGCGCCGCCGTGCCTTTTCTTAAGGAACAACTGGAAGAACTGCAAAAGAAGAAACAGAAAGAGTCTACGGCACTCACCGTTGTCGAGGGCAATCCTCCGCAATCTGGGCCTTAACCGAGTTGGTTCAGACTCTGCCGGCCACCTTTTGACCTGCGCCAATATTTAATGAGGCATAGCGGGCAGCACCCAGCAATGCAGTTTGGTCATTAAGTATGACTTGGACCGGGACAGCTCTGAGCAATGTCTCGAAACGGCCTTTGGAAACGAATGCGTCGAAGAACAAAGGCGTTTTCAAACGTTCAATGATTTTTGGCGCAATACCGCCGCCAAGATACATGCCTCCCGTAGCGAGAAGCTTGAGAGCAAGATTGCCAGCTTCGGCTCCGTACAAGGAGATGAACATCGCGAGCGTCATTTCACAGAGCTTACTCTTCCCCTGCAATGCCGCCTGCGAAATTGCAGCACCGCCACCGGCCATAATTTCAGCATCCAGCTCTGGTGAATCGGTACCGCGGCCGGTGTCACGCAAAAAGCAATAGATGTTAACCAGACCCATGCCTGACACGACCCGTTCCCAACTCACTGTTTTGTAGCGCTTCTTAAGATATTGCAGAAGTTCAATCTCAATCTCGGTTTTAGGGGCGAAATCGCAATGACCGCCCTCGGTGGCAAAAGGCATTAGGCGTTCACCGTTAAATGCCAGGCCAGCTTCACCCAATCCGGTTCCGGCCGAAATCAATCCCGCATTGCCCTGATCGTCTCTTTCACCTACATTGAGCGTGTAGAAGTCATCGCTAGAGAGAACCTCTATCCCGTAGGCATTAGCTTCCAGGTCGTTGATAATGGAAGCATGACGCAGATCAAGGTTTGCCGCCAGATCGCTGGCTGAGATTACCCAATGAAGATTAGTTCCTACTGCGCGTCCCTTTTTAACCGGGCCGGCAAAGCCGATACAAACCGCAGTCACTTTGATTTTATGTGTTTTCAGAAAGAGAGAGATCATCCCTTCCAAAGTTTCGTGATCGCTACTCTTATAAATCTCGATGCATTCCGCCACGAGATTTGGTTTTGTCTCATCAAATGCGGCCAGCCTTGTGCTAGTGCCCCCGATATCACCGGCTAGTATCATTGATTATCCAATCTCCACTTTCGCCCGTCCTGGGCCATCAATTCTTCCGCTTTTTTTGGACCCCAAGTCCCGGCAGCGTAGTTGGGAAAGTCGGCGCACTTCTCAACCTGCCAAACTTCTTGAATCGGTTTGACCACCGCCCAGCCGGCTTCAACGTTGTCAGCCCGATTGAAGAGGGTTTGATCGCCAATCATACAGTCATAGATAAGAGTTTCATAGCCTGTTTGAGGCGAGGCACCGAAGTAGTCGTTGTAGCGGAAATCCATCTCCACCTGGCCTATTTTTAGAGTAGGGCCGGGGACTTTCGCGCCGAATTGCAGTGAGATGCCTTCATCCGGTTGAATTTGCATGACCAAGACGTTCGGTTTGAGCGTATCGACATTAGTGTCTCGGAACAGGCAGGAAGGAGGGCTCTTAAATTGAATGGCAATTTCCGAAACACGTTTCGGCAAATGCTTACCTGTGCGCAAATAGAACGGTACATCCGTCCACCGCCAGTTATCAATGAATAGTTTTAGTGCTACGAATGTCTCGACGCTGGAATCGGGGGCTACACGCGACTCAGATCGATAAGCCTTGGCCGGCTTACCGTCTATTGTCCCGTCGCCGTATTGGCCCCGCACGGCGTTCTGGCGAACAGCTTCACGCTTTAAGGGGCGAATCGCCGTAAGTAACTCCGTCTTTTTGGTCCTTACCGTGTCGGCATCGAAACAAGTCGGCGGTTCCATAGCGATCAAGCTAAGCAACTGAAAGAGATGGTTGGGCACCATATCCCTGAGGGCCCCGGCTCTCTCGTAAAAGCCGCCGCGAGTCTCTACTCCAACGGTTTCAGCGACGGTAATTTGAACGTGGTCGATAAAGCGATTATTCCAGGCCGGTTCGAAGAAGCCGTTTCCGAATCGAAAGACCATAATGTTTTGGACGGTTTCTTTGCCGAGGTAATGGTCGATTCTATACACCTGGCTCTCTTTGACCACCGAGAGAATGCTGCGATTAAGGGCCTTAGCTGATTCCAGGTCGTTGCCAAATGGTTTTTCAATAATGATATTGCGCCAGTGATTCTCATCCTCGTTAGTCAAGCCGACTTGGGCAAGCATCTTGATGATTTGCTCAAAATAGTCCTCGGCCGTTGCCAGATAGAAGAGATAGTTACCACCGGTTTGCACCTTGGAATCGATACCCGCTAACAGCGTTTGCAGCTTTTTGTATGCCTCCGGATCTTCGAAATGACCATTGAGGTAATGGATACGTTTGAGGAACCAATCCCACTTCTGCGGTTCGATTTTCGTTGTGGCAAACTGCTCCATTGCCTGCGTCAGCTCGTCGCGAAACGAATCATCACTTTTCTCCGAACGTGCCATACCAACAATCGCAAATTGATCGGGCAGGAGATTATGCAATGATAGATTGTAGAGAGCCGGTATCAGTTTGCGCTTGGTCAAGTCACCAGCACCACCGAAGATAACAATGATGCAGGGACCGGCTTTCTGTCCAGCAAGTTCTTTCATTCGACTCTCTTGAATTTGAGTAGAGGTTTGCGTAGCTGTTGCTGTCATTTCTTAACCGCCTCTTTCAACTCTATATGTCCACCGAATTTATAGCGCATGGCTGACAATATTCTTTCAGCGAACGTATGTTCTTTGCGCGAGCGGAAGCGCGTATAGAGGGCGGCAGATAATACTTCGGCCGGCACGGCTTCTTCGATTGCCGCTTGCACTGTCCAGCGTCCCTCACCGGAATCCTCCACTGTTCCTGAGAAATTGGAGAGGTTAGGATTCTCCGCCAGAGCCATGGATGCTAGATCAAGCAGCCAGGAGCCAATGACACTGCCTCGGCGCCAAACTTCGGCAATGTCCGGGATCGACAGATTGTAGCGGAGCTCTTCGTT
>PSRH01000155.1 GCA_003175915.1 Candidatus Melainabacteria bacterium
TCCCCTGATTAGCGAAATCTAGGGGCATGACTCTGTAACTGGTGGCATAACACATGCAATTAACTGAGGAAGCATACTCATATCGTCAAACAGCGTATGAGCGCCTGCCTCTTTCAGAGCTTCTCTCGGAAATGTACCGGTATAGGCAAGCACGTTCATACCGGCAGCTCGGCCTGCTTGGACGCCAGCAACCGAGTCTTCCACGACTACACAATTCTCAGGCTTCACCCGCATGTTTTTCGCCGCAAAGAGAAAAATGTCGGGCGCCGGCTTGCCGCGTTTTACCTGGGTACTGCTGAATATATTGTCGCCAAATCTGTCTAGCAAACCAGTTAGAGTCAAGCTCTTACGAATCAGATCCGGCGCACTGCTCGAGGCGACACAGACCGGCAGATCTATTTTGGATAGAGCCGCCTCAATTCCCGGGATCGCTTCTAAGTCCTTGGCGAAGTGATCTTCCGCCCTGGCTATAAGGTCTGCCAAAAAATTTGGCGGTACCGGACGACCGAGCATTTGCTCGATTGTGGCAACATTCGTCTCCGCTGGACGCCCAACAAATAACTCGATACATTGTTCGAGGCTAATCTGTAAGCCTATGTCCGCTAACGCTTCAACGAAAAGTCGATTGGACAGCGGCTCACTGTTAACCAACACACCATCGCAGTCGAAAATTATCAATTCAAGCGCCATCAGGACAAATCTGCTTGAGGGATTCAGAACCGAAGATTATAGCGCCTAAATAGTTCAGACTACAGCGAAGGCTTCTTCTTTCTTAAAGGTCAGTCCCTCGCCGGGCGATTCGATGAGGATGCGGTCGCCGTCTTTGAATTCGCCTTTGAGGAGTCTTAGAGCAAGAGGATTTTCGATGTCCTTTTGGATCAAACGCTTGAGCGGTCTAGCTCCGAAGACAGGATCGTAACCGGTGCGCGCCAGCCAATCGCGTCCTGAATCGGTCGGTATCAACACGATCTTGCGCTCTTCCAGGCGCTTGTTCAGGAAAGCAAGCTGGATGTCGACGATCTTCTTCAATTGTTCTTGCGTCAGGGCGTGGAACACTACAGTTTCGTCAACCCGATTGAGAAACTCTGGACGGAAGTGTTCGCGCAGAGCTGCCAGCACCTGTTCCTTCATGCGGGGATAGCTGCTGTCGCCATCGACAGCCGACCGCACTTGATAGTCGAGGATGTGCTGGCTGCCTATATTGGACGTCATGATCAACACCGTGTTCTTGAAGTCGACATGCCGCCCTTTCGAATCGGTCAGATGTCCCTCGTCCAGTACTTGCAGAAGGATATTGAACACATCGCTGTGCGCCTTTTCGATTTCATCAAAAAGCACGCAGGAATAGGCACGCCGTCTCACGGCTTCGGTCAATTGTCCGCCTTCGTCATAACCGATGTATCCCGGTGGGGCACCGATCAGGCGAGCCACTGTATGACGTTCTTGGTACTCGGACATGTCGATCCGGATCATGGCCTGTTCGTCGTCGAAGAGGAACTCGGCAAGAGCCTTGGCCAGCTCGGTCTTTCCAACCCCAGTCGGTCCTAAGAACATGAAGCTGCCAATCGGCCGATGCGGGTCCTTCAATCCCGCTCTGGCGCGGCGCACCGCGTTCGACACCACTTCGATGGCTTCGTCTTGGCCGATAACTCGCTCGTGCAAATGTTCTTCCAAATGCAAAAGCTTCTCCACTTCGCCCTGCAGTAGCTTGGTTACCGGAATACCGGTCCATTTGGAGACAATTTCGGCGATATCTTCTTCATCGATTTCCTCTTTTAGAAGTCGAGCGCCCTTTTTGTTATTGAAGACTTCTTCTTCCTTTTTGAGGTCTTTCTCTAATTGGATCAATTTTCCATATTTGAGCTCGGCTGCCTTTTCCAGGTCCGTAGCCCTTTCAGCCTGTTCGATCGCATGCTTGGTCGTTTCGATATCGGCTTTGATAACTTGAACCCTGTTCAAAGCTTCCTTTTCCGATTGCCATTGGGCTCTCAGTACATCGGCGTGCTCTTTGATGTCTGCCAGTTCCTTCTCCAGGCGCACAAGGCGATCCTTGGAGGAGGCGTCCGACTCTTTCTTGAGCGCTTCTCTTTCGATTTCCAATTGGATCCTGCGCCGCTCCAGTTCATCTAATTCGGCCGGCATGGAATCGATCTCGATGCGCATTTTCGCCGCTGCCTCGTCGACCAGGTCGATAGCCTTATCGGGCAAGGAACGATCGGTGATGTATCGGTGGGAAAGTACGGCGGCGCTGACCAGGGCTGCGTCCTTGATGCGCACGCCGTGATGCACTTCGTAGCGTTCCTTCAAACCACGCAAAATCGAGATCGTATCCTCGACGCTCGGTTCCTCGACCATCACCGTCTGGAAGCGGCGTTCCAGGGCGGGGTCCTTTTCCACATGTTTGCGATACTCGTCAATCGTGGTAGCGCCTATGCAGTGTAATTCGCCACGGGCCAGGGGCGGCTTCAGCAAATTGCCGGCATCCATGGCGCCATCGCCACCCGAGCCTGCGCCAACCACGGTATGCAATTCATCTATAAACAGGATGATTTTGCCTTGTGAATCTATGACTTCTTTGAGGACAGCCTTGAGGCGCTCCTCGAACTCGCCGCGATACTTGGCTCCGGCAATCAGTGCCCCCATATCGAGGGCAATTAACTTCTTGTCCTTCAAACCTTCCGGCACGTCACCTTTGGTAATTCGCGTTGCCAGCCCTTCGACAATCGCTGTTTTACCAACACCTGGATCCCCAACCAGCACCGGATTATTTTTAGTACGCCGGGAAAGCACCTGCATCACCCGGCGGATTTCGTCATCGCGTCCGATTACCGGATCGAGTTTGCCCTTATGGGCCGCCTCGGTCAAATCCCTGCCATAGCGAGACAACGCTTCATAGGTCGCTTCCGGGTCCTGGCTCGTTACCCTTTGATTGCCGCGGATGCCGCTCAACACCTGCAGGATCCGCTCGCGCGTCACACCGTGACGCTTCAGGATCGTTCCCGCCTGCGATTTGCTCTCGTCACAAAGGGCAATCAGGATATGCTCGACGCTGACGTACTGATCTTTCAGCCTTTCCGCTTCTTTCTCGGCAGCACTGAAAATGGACATGAGCTTGCTCGATACAAGGATCTCATCCTTGTTGGCGCTCATGGAGGTCGCCCGTGGTTGTCCTTGCAAATAGTGTCTAGCGTCTTCGATGACCGCTTCGGGCTTTACACCCAAGCGCTCCAAAATACGAACAGCAACGCCGTCCTGCTGTTCCAGGATGGCAATCAGCATGTGCTCCGGAGTTACCTCCGGTTGGCCCATGCTGGAGATGATCTGGCGGCAATTGGTTATAGCCTCTTGGGCTTTATTGGTGAATCTATCTAGGTTCATCGACTAAATGTTCCTTCCACGGATAAGCTGTGCAAGACAACGCCTAATTCATTATCCTTAAACAGTTTTATAGCTACCGGATTTTTCCATTTTTTATTTATGAGCGTCGCCCGGAAGTGCCGCCGGTTGACAAGTAGGCGCCTCCGGTTACGATCTTTTGGCGGTAATGGCGAGGGCGGTCCAGCAAGTTTAACAAGACAAATTGGCAAAGTCGCCCTTAGCACAGGGCTGGTTCTGATATAAATGCCTAGCTCTTGATTTTCGACTGTACCACTAAATTTTCAGGCGATGTTCGACCGAAGCAATCTGACAAGAAAATCTTCCAAACAACTGGCCGTCTCCTTTTCCTTGATTTTGAGTCTGGCAATGGCCGCCTATGCACAAGCCCAGGCAGAGGAAAGCCAATCCCCGCCAGCACCGCTTGAGAGCGAACACCAGACCCTCGCTCCGGCCAATGGCAAGCTGGGTGAGGAGGCAGGCGAAAAGGAAGAAGTAAACTCACAGCCCCAGCCTCACTCAGGTGAATTACTTAAGGGAAAAGTCATCCAAACCGGCAAGCCTTCACCGCTTCTTTATGGACACCTGGAGACCATCCCGGAAGGAACGAAAGTCGACTTGACGATTATGGGCAATCTCAATTCCGAGCTCAGCCAGAAGGGAGATGAAGTCCTAGCCCAGGTGGGCTGCGATGTCGGGGATGGCAGGCGGGTATTGCTGCCTGGTGGCTGGTACATGCACGGCTTGGTCACCGACGCCTCCGGGCAAAAACGGCTTGGCCGCGACGGTTATGTCGAGGTTGAGTTCGACAAACTGGTAAGCCCTGATGGCGAATTTGAATTGCCTTTCAAGGCGAAAGTCTCGACCAAGGATGGTCAGCTCAAAGCCGTAGCCAAAACCGCTCTCATCGATAGCGGCTACATAGGCGTCGGTGCCATTGGTGGCAGCCTTCTCTCCGTTCAGTTGACCGGTATTCCGGTAGCGATTGCCACTCACGGCATTTCCGTAGGAGTGGGCGCTGCCGTGGGCGGCACTTTGGGAGCGGTTGGAGCGTTAAAGCGCAAAGGCAGTATCAGATCGTTTTTTCCGGGCGACCAGTTGAAACTGGTCACTGCCGAACCGATCACACTACCTGGTTTCGACCCTTCCCTTCTGCCTTCCGCTCGGCGTCCCAGCCTCAATCCAGATATCACTTTATCGATCGGCAAAGCCACCTTTGGTAAGGATCCGCTCGGCGACAAGCTCTCCAGGCTACTCTGCATGGACGTCACAATACACAACGATACATCCAAGGAATATAGTTTCTTTGATTTAGCTGTTCTTTCCGACCATAACCAACGCTACTACCCGCACCCTGCCTTTCTCCAACTGGGCAAGAAACGGGTGCTTCCTCATTCCCACGCCACTACCCGGATTACCTTCAGCGTCGACACTCCTAAGCACAAATACTGGCTGGTCCTGCTTGATCGAAGCAAACGGGAAGAAATTGCCCGTACAGAAGTAAATTAAACGTTGCGGTTTCTCCCACTGAGAGCTAGTATTAAACCCTAATTAGAGCTAATATACTGGCGGCATTCGGAGAAACTGCCTGAAAAAACTTAAGGCCCCAAGCTTTTCTGGAAGCCCTCTGTTGGTTTTTTCAACTCTGCGCGTTTATTGGCGTTTAGGGAGTAATCAATGAAGGCACACATTGCGAACGTGTTGCAGTCTATTCACGTGCAGACACGTCATCGCCAAAACGAAGTTCATGTAAGAACACTACAAAGTGAGAATCTGGAACTGACTCGGATTCTCGGTCAAAAAGATCGCGAAATTGATGGGCTCAGACATCGTCTGGCCAATTTGGAAGCCAGACTGCAGGAGCTGCTCGGCACGGACACCCTGACTGGTCTGCCCAACCGGCACGTCTTCAAAGAACACCTCATCCATTCTCTCAAGCGAGCCTTGCGAGTCGGCTATTCGCTCTCGCTTATGCTCATAGACGTCGACCACTTAGGCGAAATCAACGAACAGCACGGCTCAGCAGCAGGCGATCGCGTGCTCGTTGAAATTGCTCAAATTTTGAAGAGCTCGGTACGCGAAATCGATATGCCCGCTCGTTGGGGTGGAGAAGAGATGGTTGCCGTATTGCACGAAACCGATGCGGAAGGGGCGGCCGTTGTTGCAGAAAGAGTACGGCGCCGGGTATTGGGTCTTGCTCTTAAGGACGAAAAGACCGGTCGACTCATTAAAGTAACTGCCACTCTCTCGGTAGCCAGTTATCCCACCCATAGCAATGAAGCGCATGGGCTTTTGGAATATGCCTTCGAGGCCCTGCGCGCTGCTAAAAACAACGGTTGCAACACCGTCGTAATCGCCGCCCGCTAGACTCACCACATGCGGTGCATGCTGCCTGAGGACCCGATCTATTTCGATGATCGACAAGGTGGCCACAGCCAGTTGCTGGTTATGATGTGCTGCTAAGCAGCGTAATTATCAATCATTTGGGTTCATCTGGCGAATTATATTGTAGGGCATCACCCCAGATGTTGATTTCGGTTGAAAAGTCGCCGGGATCGAATGCCTCTATACGCAGGCGAATTGGTACAAAGGAGCTACCCTGGTATTCCGGTATGGCCCTATATTGGTTGGCTTTGCCATTTTGGATCAATGGAGCAATGATATTGTTATCAATCTGCGATTTGATCGCAGCAATTCCGATTGGCACATAAAGAGTATTGGGCGGGATTTCTTCACCACCAAACTCAAGGGGCATCAAGTATAGCTTT
>PSRH01000251.1 GCA_003175915.1 Candidatus Melainabacteria bacterium
GTCTGAGATAGCCCTGGCTCGCCAAACCGTTTTGCTTCAAGCAGGGATAGCAGCTGGGCCACTTAGTGCTTAAGAATTTGGGGACAGCCGAACAAGCGAGGAATGAAAGAGAATCGGCTGCCACCTTTCGACCAATATAGAGGCAAGACCGTGGAAGAAATGTGAAGCGTCAGTTAGCGTCGGCAGCGCTGAAAAAGCACTGGGTAATGTGGTTGACACTGAGCTCGCCGAGGTTCTGTTGATAGCCAGTACCGGGCTGCCAGTTCAGGTTGCCGGTCATTAAAGTGTAATGTTCTCCGGGCCGGCACTTGCCACCTGAGATCATTTGCCAGTCCGTATTCGGATCATCCTTTGATCCTTGTTGGTTGACTATTGCGCTAGATAAACCCTCCGGACGATTGAGAGGCATCAACCAGGCGGATTTCTGACTGCCGGAAGGGGCAATTTCCATAGTTAGATCGGGATAACTTGCCGTCGCTCCTGTATAAAGCGGATAGATTACATAAGAAGGCGCCGCCGGTACGATTTTCTGTTTTGAAAGCAGGCCCTCCAGTCGCCCTTCGTTGAAGGTTGGATCGACTTCTTGCAAACGCTGAACGATGCGGGTGAATGCTGGTGTGGTGTCTCCCTGCATCGAGCGAATCGCTTGCAAAAGGGATATCTGGCCGCCGTACTCATTGCCCAGAGAGGCATAACCGTTCAATTTGCCACCACATTCAAGAGGAAACTGTTTGACGCCCCACTGAGTTTCCGGCGCCATGCCATAGGTTGTCTCGTTGACTTTGTTGCCGTTCACGTACCATTTGGCAGTATTGGCGAAACGAATGGTCACGAAGGCATGCGGAATGGCCAGAGTATATGTGTGCTGCGGATTGGCCGCGGCGAAGGCGCTGGCAACGAATGTTCCTGAGTCATTCGTGATGCCGTGCACGGCGAAGGCGTTGGGAAGGGCGTTGGTGACGCCGCCCACAGGCGTCTTGTCGGTACGGTTTTGTTGAAAATAGGACTCAGCGACGAGGTGAGGCATTTCATTCACTTTAAACGAGACGAAATAAAATTGCTTATCCCCGACGGTAAAGGGCGTATAGCCTGTCAGGTAGTTGTCTTTACCGATGGCGATGGAACTAACTGAAACATTTGCGTCAGTCGGAAACTGACTGTTGCTGAAATTCAAATTGCTCTCCGCACCACGATCGATTCTGGCCGTTTGCCAGGCATCTTGCACGGCTGCCACCATGGTCGAAGCCGACCTTGAGGTGCCCACCAGTCTGGTGCTGGAGATGTCCTCGAAGTAATTGGCCATACTGCGAGCATCTTGCAGTCGACCATAGAGGTTATCGTTGATCAGTTGTGCGTCTTGGAAGGAAAGAGCGACATTGTCCTGCGCGGCACCAGTGCTTAAACCCTCATTCTGCATAGAGACATTGTTGGCTGTCTCGAGCATGGCCTTGCCCCAGACGCGATTAATGTTAGTCAGCCCGACCAGGCCACTGGAATCGGCGCAGTCGGCAAAATCTGGCGTGGGAGTCTCTCTCA
Source organism: Candidatus Melainabacteria bacterium (assembly GCA_003175915.1). GTDB lineage: Bacteria > Cyanobacteriota > Vampirovibrionia > Obscuribacterales > Obscuribacteraceae > PSRH01. The sequence continues at coordinate 1,537 of PSRH01000251.1, forward strand.
ATTCTATGGCTCTTTTGGAGACGTTCAGTGCTCCTGCATCCATGGTATTTCTGGCATCCTGGCCGCCGCTGAATAGCATTGCCAGTTGAAAGCTGCCGACGATCATGAAGACTATGGCGGCAGCGCACACGGCAACTAGAGCTAGAGAAGCCCCTTTTCTAGTTCTTGTGGTTCGACCTGAAATTATCATGTCTGGCTCCTCAAGCTATGCTGGTCCCGGTATGGCAACAATTGGCTCAATCGCGGTGTAACGCAAATTTATCTGTTTCACTCCGGGAAAAGCTACCGGTAATTGGACATCAACCTCGGTTGTCACCGTAACATTGCCCGTGCCAACGTTGTAGTTCAAATCTAAAAGCGTGATGTTAGTAATATTGGCTGTTTTAGTGGCTTTGTTAATGGCCCCTATCGCTGCTTGCGTTGCCTTGGCTACGCCCAATTGATTAGAAGCTGCCCGGGCTGCGTTTTCAGCAATTTCTTTGTTGGTCTGATTAGCCATCAAGACAATAGTAAGGTCAAAAGAAAACAATCCGAGCGGGATAAGAACCATGATACCGGCGATTGTTTCGACCAGACTTTGCCCGCGGCGGGAATAAGTTGACAGCCGCCGGCGCCGACCTTTTGAGGATAGCCATCTATTGAGCGGCATAGTGTGGATTCTCCATCAACCTTTGCCCTCTAACCGTCCACTGCATTGGTGCCCCAAGTCCAGGCACGCCGGGCAGAAAAGGAATCGTCAACAAGGGACGCACCGTGAATGTGGTGGCGACGTTTACGTAAACATCTGTGCCAATGGTAGTGTCTTCGCCGTTATTGTAAGTAATGCTCACCGTCGGGTCGGTATTGGAGACAGCCAGGTAACCCAATCCTGATGATTTCCAGCGTTGTTCCACCGATTGGGCCCCTGCCATTGCCTGAGAGCTGGGCAGCCTGGCCACCTCGCGCAACTGCAAAGAGTTGAGGGTCGAGCAGGCACAATAGCTTAAGCCGATGAAAATAATATCGATGACCGGAAAGACGGCGCAGATGAAAAGAATAAATAGAGCTGGGCCAGCCTCACTGAGCACGGAACCTTGCCGGTTGCGAACCAGGCACTTCCGCTTGCGGATATGCTTGAATTTGGTTCTGTTTATCAGTTCGTTGATCATCGCTGGTCAGGCACTGCAGTCAGTCGTCTTACGGCTACGCTCCAGGCCCAGAACGGATTATGGTCTTTAATCGGCAACCCTTATGGGGTATTGTCCCACGATTACCCCTATCGTCTTTTACTATTTTATAGATTAATCAAGGACTTGAGCAGGGACGGCTTATCCCCACCCAGAGGATAGCTTGTTAGGCCAGGGACAGATCAATTAGGCTAGCAGCGTTTCTCCCGGGCTTGAAGAAAAAAGGAGTGGGATCGTGGCGCTTAACTCACGTAACAATGCTGTGTGTGCCTTGGGGCTTGTTGCCCTGCTTGTATGGCCGTTGCCGGCCCTGGCCCAAATCGAGGCAGGCGAAGCCGACACAGTAAAGGAGACGGAGGTAGCCAGCTTCGCACCAGTTGATGAAGGGACCCACCTTATTGCTCAGGCTTCGGGGATAAGCGACGTGGCTGCCGTTGGTGCCATAGCGGCAAAGAAGCAGAAAAGAGAGCTACTGATAACGGATAGCCTCTGGGGCAACCTCATTCTCGATTTGGCTTACCAGCGCGACTTACAATTGAAAAAGCTAGCGAAGCGCTTGAATCTGGTCAACTGGGGTACCACAGCCAGTGTGACAGGCATTGCCGGGGGTACGCTCGCTCAAGGAATTATCTCACTTGCTACGCTTAATCCCCCTGAGGGAAAGCAGGATAGCTATCTTCCCGGTGCTATCGGAATTGGATTTGCTGGAATGACCTTGGTGACCTTTACTGGCAGAACGGTAATCAACCAGGTTCTCATGCGGCGTATGAGGAATAGGCAACTGGAGATAAAACATCAGGTAGAGGCTATATTGGCTCGTTTCGAATCATCGCAGGGCGACAATCAAGGGGCCAAGAATGAATTGATTGAACTAATTGGCGAACGAGCAGCCAACGAATGGGTGCAACTGTGGCGTTCCAGCAATGTGGTTGCTTCACTGAAGACCCCGAATGTGTCGCTGTCGCCGGCGCCAGTCCTTCTGGGTAGTGGCAGGTAAACGACAATAGCAATTCAGGAGTTGCCCATGTTTCTTGTAAGAAAGAGCACTTTTATAATCATGCTTCTCACTACCCTGGTGATGCAGCCGTACTGGGTGCTTGCCTGTTCAACGTGCGGATGCTCGGAGCTCTGCCCGTTGAGTATGATGCAAGATACCGCATCTAGTGGCAAACCGCACCATTTATTGAGCGATAGTATCTGGGGCAGCATCATTCTTAAAATAGCTTTCCAGCGTGATCCGGTCTTGCAAAAACTGACAAGACACAATAAGGGAGTCACCGGTATTATAGGTGGCACGATTGGCTCGGCAATTGGGGGTACCTTCGCCCAGACGATCATCTCGGAGAGCACAATTAACCCGCCAGAAGGGCAAAGCGATAGTTATTTGCCAGGTGGATTGGGCCTAGCGATGTCCGGCCTGGTCAATGTAGCGTTCGACGCGGGTATAGCAGCACATTGGTATCTCAACAAGAAAGTAAAGGCGCGCCAACGGGTAATTAGTGAGCGCGTTGAATCTATTCTCAATCATCTGGAGAAGTCCGACGCTGAATGCCCGAACGCCCAGGCCGATTTGACAGAAATCATCGGCGAACGAGCGGCGGCCGATTGTCTTAAGCTCTGGCACTCAAGTCACACCTACGCAGCTATGGCAAAGGACAAGACGATATCGGAAGGACAAGAACAAGGCAAAAAGGCAACTGACGATGCGCCTGGAGCTAAGCCGATCCTGGGTAACGCCTGGATAGACTTACCCTAATGCTGTGATTGACGCTATTTCACTGGCAGAGATGACGCGGGTTTAGCGGATTTGATCGTGGACAGTATTCTCAAGGCAGCAGCAGCTGCCCCGAATCCGTTGTCGATGTTGACGACGGTGAGACCAGCGGCGCAGGAGTTAAGCATCGTGAGAAGCGCTGACAGACCTTCGAAATTAGCCCCATAACCCACTGAAGTTGGCACGGCAATAACCGGTGCTTCAACTAGACCGCCGACTACAGAAGGTAATACTCCATCCATGCCGGCAATAACAATCAAGACGTCGCACCGTCTGAGAACGTTCAGGACATCGAGAAGTCGGTGTAAACCGGCCACGCCTACATCACTGATTCTTTCAGTTGCGACAGCAGATGCGGCAAGATAGAGATAGGCCTCTTCGGCAACAGGCCCATCGGCGGTGCCGGCAGAGATGATGCCGACTCGAGGGTTGTCGGCAGGGGATTCAGGCAATTCACCCCAAATCAGCATTCTGGCTTGAAGATGATACTTTGAGTCCGGCATCGACTCTTCTATCATTCTGCCGACTTTTTCTTCGGCCTTGGTGCCGACCACTATTTTGTGACCGTTCTTTAACTGCGTAGCAATGGCAATTATCTGTTCGACAGTCTTGCCGGGGCAATAAATTACTTCGGGGGCACCCTGACGTAATGACCTGTGTGAATCAAGCCGGGCGAATTGCAAATCTTTGAAAGGCAATTCTTTCAGCTCTTCGTAAACTTCGCTAGTAGTTACTTTGCCCTGCGAGAGAGCCATGAGTAACGAAAGTATTCTTTCTCTGTCCATTGCACCTAACTCCTGGACAGGTTGAGGGAGCCTTGCCGGTAGCCAGCCGGATCGACCTTGATCTGAAGGTAGCCTATTTGTTTGAATTCTTCGGTGATGGCTGCCAATAAGGTTTCGTCCTTGAGCCGGTGTACTTCGCTTGTCTCCACTTCGATGCTTGCCAGTTCGTCGTAATGACGCACACGTACCTGGCGAAAGCCGCGATTGCGCAAAAACGTTTCGGCGCGATCAACTCGAGATAATGTAGTTATCGTAATTGGCGTGTCTGTGGGAATGCGGGAAGATAGGCACGCGGCCTGGGGCCTTTCCCAGCTTGGCAGACCAGCGCGTTTTGCCAGATAACGGATTTCTTCCTTGGTAAAACTTGCTTCTTGCAAAGGACTGAGTACGTGATATTGATTGGCAGCCAACATGCCAGGTCGGAAATCACTCAGATCATCGAGGTTTGCTCCGTAGGCCAAGTGCTTGACACCCTTTTCAGAAGCCAGCTTATGCATGGTCTGAAAGAGAGTGCTCTTGCAGTAATAGCAACGCATGCTGTCGTTGCGCTGGTATTCAGATTTTCCTATTTCGTCGGTTGCGATTTCGAGAAGATCCCAGTTAAACTGCTCACTTTGAGCTCGGGCAAAGGCCAGTTCGTCATTAGCGAGGCTGGCGGAGATGGCAATAACGATTGTTGCCTGCTTCCCAAGCAAAAGTCTTCCGTAGTAACTGAGCAAAGAACTGTCCACGCCGCCGGAGTAAGCAATCAAGAGGCTCTCAAGCCGGGTCAGTGTTTCCCGAAGGTCCTTTTCCTTTTTCTCAACAAGCCTCACGTCCACCATAAGGACAAACCCCCGCCCGCCATCAATAAGGGCATTTTACCTGAAGGTCGAGGCATTATAGGGTGCGGCTGCTCAACAACTGCCCGCCAGCCAGGGCGTCCAGTCGAGTGCGCACCGATTGTTCGTTATCCTGGCGAGCTTCCTGAAGCAGACTGGTCAAAGTACGGGAGAGAATTTTTGGATCGATTGGATGCGGCCTGCCGACAAAGATTTTCTCGTAAGACGTTTGAGTCAGACCTTCCTCAGCAGTGAGTAACTCCTCTTCCAGCTTTTCTCCGGGACGCAGACCAATGAATTCGATGGCGATGTCTTGACCTGGCCTGAGTCCGGAAAACTTGATCAAGTCATGGGCCATATCCAAGATCTTGACTGGCTCACCCATATCGAGCACGAAGATTTCGCCACCGGAGCCGAGGGCCCCCGCTTGCAAGATGAGTTGCACCGCCTCTGGTATCAACATAAAGTAGCGGGTAGCATCCGGGTGAGTGACCGTCACCGGTCCTCCCTGAGCGATTTGCTGTCGCCACAGTGGGATTACGGAACCACGGCTGGCCAGGACATTGCCGAAACGGACGGAGACGTACTTGGTTTTGGAACGGGTGGCAACGTCTTGCACGACAAGCTCGGCAATTCGTTTGGTTGCACCCATGACGGACGTAGGGTTGACAGCTTTATCGCTGGAGACAAGTACAAAGGTTTCTACGTTGAATTGATCGGCTAGATGCGCTACCACTTGCGTGCCCAAAACATTGTTGGAAACCGCCTCGGCAACGTTTGTTTCCATAAGCGGTACGTGCTTGTGGGCGGCGGCGTGGAAAACTACCTCTGGCTTGTGCTGCTCAAAAATCTTGGCAAGTCGCTCTTCATCACGCACGTCTGCAATCACCGGCACCAAGGTGACCGGTTCAGGACAATTCTTCAATTCCTGGTCGATAGCAAAAATTGAGTTTTCCCCTTTACCCAAAAGCAAAATAGTGGACGGCTGAAAGCGCACAATCTGGCGGCATAACTCACTGCCGATCGAACCACCGGCCCCGGTGACAAGCACGCGCCGCCCTTCCAGGTATCCAGCTATGGAGGCAGTGTCCAGCTGAACCGGCTCTCGCCCTAAGAGGTCCTCGAGTGACACTTCGCGCAATTGATTGACACTGACGCGACCGTTGATTAACTCAAACAACCCAGGAAGAATGCGCGTTTCTACCTCGGCCTGGCGGCATTCATCGACAATGCGCCGAATTTCGACCGGAGGAGCTGAAGGCATGGCAATGATCACCTGGTCGACAAATAGATTATCGACCAGCGCCGGCAAATCATAAGTAGTGCCATATACGGTGAGCTGTCCTATGCGCTTGTGCAGCTTCTGGGGGTCGTCATCCAGGAAACCAACTACGTCCACACCTAAGTCCGGCCTTTGATTGAGTTCGCGGAGCACCAGCTGACCGGCATCACCGGCTCCGATAAGAAGGGCTCGGCGCCGTACTGGCTGGCGCCAGTGGCGGCGTTGTCTATGTTCGGTTTGCAAGCGTCTTAAGATGCGGGGACCGGCCAAGAGCAGAAAGCAGAGACCGCAATCGATTGTGATTATTCCATAGGAAATCTGATTGCCGCGAATGCTGACAAGGGCTAGTGAGCGCAGGAAAAAAAGCAGGGTTGTCACCGTCAGAACCGAGCAACCAAGCTCCATGATTTCGGTTAGTCCGGTATAGCGCCAGAGCCGACGATAAACCCCGTAAGCCCAATTGCTCAAGAGGCGCAAGCTGAGGACGATGGGAGTAAATATGGCTATTTGCTGAACGAAAAGCTGATTCAAATGCCCGTCAAAGCGAATCAGATAGGCGCCAATAAAGGCAGCGACGACTAAAAGCCCATCGAGCACTATCTGCAAAATTCGCATCCAGCGAATTTGTCCCAATAGCTGATTGCCCGGGTGCTTAACGGCAAGTGTTGTGCCGGCCGCCTCGGTCCCCGTTTCAGTTATTGGCAAATCTTGCTTGTCTGACGATTCCAAAATGCCGACGCCTATTGAATAAATGCCCCCACGGCAGGAGGTCAACAAGAGGTCCTATACTAACATGCTCGTGATCGGGCGAATTAGCTGAGTCAGGTGCTCGAAGCTCGCCCCAGAGCCAATCAAACCGCTCGGGCGCAAAGAGGCTTAGGCTATGTTCAGATTTAAAGTTTGTTGCTTTGCTTCTGGCAAGCAGACTCAGGAGATTCTTAGGCGGTTCTTGTTCTTTTCCACCCATAAGCGCACCTGATCGACCGGTAGCCCCATGGCTCGCGCTGCTCCTTTGACTGCGTCGTCATGGGTGACGTCCAGATCGAGTAATTCGTTGTATCGTCGAACAGCCTCGAGCTTCATCGGCCCTTCCTTGAAGCTTTCCATGGCGCTGGTCAGTAGATAAGAGGCTATGCCATAACCAATACCCACGGACACTGCAGCTGCGAACATACCGCCTACGTCATAGCCAGGCCAGAGATAGATCATGCAGGCGTGCATGCCAAGCTGGTAGGCGAAAAAGGCGCTGACAAATGTCCAGGGATTCAGTCCGTATCTTTCGGAAACGGGTTTCTCTACCTTTTTGTTAAATATCTCGTATTTAGGTCGCGGCATACCCCCGCTCAAATCCATTTTCTTGGGCGGAGCAAGCACTATATAGGCGCCTAAAATAGCGCAGGTGATAAAGAAGGGTCCGATATACATTATGTCCAGCTTTGATGCTTTCTCGCCGGGCAGAATGCTGATCACGGCGTTGCCAGTGTCCCAGTATTGAATAACCCAGGGCAAAGTTGAGCCAAGCAAGATGACCAGTAGATATCGTCCCGGACCCAGTCGCTTCTCGACGACCGTGCCAAACACGCCAAGAAAATACAGACTGGCGGCCAATTGCCATAAGTTAATGGAGCCGAAATTAGCCGAATACCAAACGTTAGCTAACTTTGCCCACTGTTGGGTGGCGAGAATTTCCATCACTGACGATGGCTTAAAAGTCAAATCGGCATAGGCACTTGGGTCTTTGCCGCTGAGAAGCCAGTAGGTGAATACGCAAGCAATCACCAGCATGCCGGTTATTAGCGGCGGTGCCGACATCTCTTCAAACTTGATCTTCTTCTTAGGGGGGTCGAGCGAATTCATGGTAAGCACGTTCCTTACTTCGGAGTGGTACGTGAACTGAAAAGCGAGGGTACTTTCAAATTACCACGTTCACAAGCTTGTCTGGTACCACGATAACCTTACGGACAGGTTTCCCATCAATTTTAATGAGAATCTTGTCATCCTTGAGGGCAATTTCCTCAGCGGCTGTACGTTCTATTCCCCTTGGTACGAACTTTTTGTTGACTATTTTGCCGTTAACCTGCAAAACCAGTTCAATTTCTTCATCAAGTGTGAGTTGTTCGTGATATGCAGGCCAGGGCTGAACGTGAATTGATTCCTTCTCCGAGCGAGCGAAGCCTAAGCTATGCCAAAGCTCTTCGGTTATGTGGGGCGCCATCGGCGCCAGGAGCAAGAGCAGGCTGCGCAAACAAAAGGTCAACAATTGTTTGTCGGCCTGAGATATCGATGGCCGGGAGCCGTTTGTTTGAGCGCCGCTCTTGATCGCCCCGACGAATTCGTACATGCCGTTCAAAAATTCATGGCAACGGGCGATGGCGGTGTTGAATAGATAACGCTGCGGTTCCAGATCTTGCGTGACCGCCTTTATCGTTTTGTGGGCAATGCGCACGAGCATGTCACCCTTTTCCGATAATAATCCGTCTAATTCTGGTGGCGGACTCTGAGGGTCGATTGCACCGCTTTCCGAGAGATCGATGGCCAGACGCCATAAGCGGTTGAGAAAGCGAAATTGTCCGACAGCTCCTTCTTCCGACCAGGCCAATTCTTGTTCCGGCGGTGAGGCAAATAAGGTGAAAAGACGAGCAGAGTCCGCCCCATATTGTTCGAAAAATGCCGTTGTACCGACGACGTTGCCGCGCGATTTGGACATTTTCTCGATGCGTCCCGATTGTGGGGAGAACTTGGTGACCATACCTTGAGAAAGTAAATTACTGAAAGGCTCGTCGCATTTAAGTAGCCCCATGTCGCGCAGGGCTTTTGTGAAGAAGCGAGAGTAGAGCAAGTGCAGGATGGCGTGTTCGATACCGCCGACATACTGATCGACGGGCATCCAGTAGTTGATCTTGTCGCTGGCGAAGGCTTCCTTCGGGTTTTTGGCGTCGGCGTATCTGAGAAAATACCAGCTTGAGTCGATGAAGGTGTCCATCGTATCGGTCTCTCGTTTGGCCTCTTTGCCGCAAGCCGGACATTTGACATTGACCCAACTCTCACAGCGAGCCAGGGGCGAGCCCCCCTGTCCACTGATTTCAATGCCTTCCAGGGGCAGCACTACCGGTAGTTCAGCTTCCGGTACGGGCACAATCCCGCATTTTTGGCAATGGACCAGAGGTATTGGGCAGCCCCAATAACGTTGCCGGCTTATCAGCCAGTCGCGCAGGCGAAATTGAATGCGACCTTTGCCGCTCTTGTTTTGTTCAGCCCAGGCAACCATCTTGGCTTTGGCCGTGACATTATCTAAGCCGTTAAACATGCCCGAATTGACGACGATGCCGGGCTCAAGATACGCCTCTTTCAGTTCACCGGATGGTTCACCGGTTTTCGAGATCACTTCTTTGACGGCAAGATTGAAAAGCTTAGCGAAGGCGAAGTCGCGCTCATCGTGAGCGGGAACACCCATTACTGCTCCTGTGCCGTAACTCATAAGCACATAGTCCGCTACCCAAATTGGCGCAAGCTCGCCGTTGAAAGGATTGAGCACATAGGTACCCAGAGGCACGCCGGTTTTCGACTTTTCGGCTGTCATCCGCTCCAGCTCGGATTTGCGTCCGGCTGCGGCCACATAGGCTTTGACTTTCTCCTTCTGTTCGGGCGTGGTGAGCTCGGCGACAAGAGGATGCTCCGGAGCCAGAACCATGTAGGTGACCCCGAACACTGTGTCGGGTCTTGTTGTGAAGACACCGATCTGAATATTGGGCTTGCTTTCCACGGTAAAGTAAAGTTCAGCACCGGCCGATTTGCCGATCCAGTTCTGCTGCATGAGCTTGACGCGCTCCGGCCATCCGGCCAGCAAGTCTAGATCGTCGAGTAATGCGTCAGAATAGCTTGTTGTCTTGAGGAACCATTGGCTCATTTGCTTCTGAACCACGGCCGTTTCAGTGTGACGCCAGCAAGCCCCTTCTACTACCTGCTCGTTGGCTAGAACCGTTTGACAATCGGGACACCAGTTGACCGGTGCTTCTTTGCGCACAGCCAGGTCCTTTTTATAGAACTGCAAGAATAGCCACTGAGTCCAGTGATAGTAGTCGCTATCACATGTGGTGACCTCTCTTTGCCAATCGTAGCTGGTGCCCAGCTTCTTGAGCTGCTCGTCACGCATGAAGCGAATGTTTTCCTTCGTCCACTTCTCCGGATGCAGGCCGCGAGACATGGCGGCATTCTCAGCCGGTAAGCCAAAAGCGTCCCAGCCCATCGGATTCAAAACGTTGTAGCCTTGCATTCTTCTGTGACGGCTGATCACGTCGGAAATGGTGTAGACCCGCATGTGCCCCATATGCAAATCGCCGGAAGGGTAGGGAAACATTACCAGCGAATAGAATTTCTTGCGCTTATCTCCATCAATGGCACGATAGATGCCGAGCTGTTCCCACTGCTTCTGCCACTTGCCTTCGATTTGTTGGGGTAGGTATTTCCCTTCGCTCACTTAAGAAAACTCCATGACTCAGATAAATCTCACGGACGCCTACGGGTCTTTTGCGTAAGAGTCCCGAATTTACTCAACTTTACTTGGCACGATATCGAATCTTAGCCTACGAAGTAAATGGCGACAAGCTAATCGCTTGCCTGTGCTAAGATTCGTAGCTGTCTTGGCGATGCTATTCAGCGTTGGCAGGGTTCCCAACTGCGGAAAATTCAGATAAGGGTGGGTTTAGTGCGAGCTAGCGCAGACGATAAGGGTCCAATCGATTCCAAGTTCATGGAAGAGGCGGCCGAACTGGCGCGTGGCGCTGAAGTCCTGCCGGAGGGGGTGCCCGCCCTGGCTCGGCGTCTTCAAGAAGTGAAGAAACAGGGGCGCACTCTCAGGGTAAAACTTGGTATAGATCCGACTGCCATGGACCTGCATCTCGGACACGCCGTTGTCGTTCGCAAACTAAAACGCTTTCAGGAATTCGGTCATCAAGTGGTGCTGATCATCGGTGGTTTTACTGCCCGGATTGGCGACCCGTCCGGTAGAAACGCGACCAGGCCTGCGTTGAGCGAAGCAGAAGTGGCAGCCAATGCTGAAACCTATCTCAATCAGATGGGAGTCTTGCTGGACATCGAAAAAACGGAAATCGTCAATAACGCCGATTGGCTGGGAGTGCTTGATTTGCAGAAAATGCTCAAGCTGGCAAGCTCGGTTACCGTCAACCAACTGCTCGCCAAAGAAGCATTCGGAGAACGCCTGGACAAGCAGTTGCCCGTTTCGTTTCACGAACTTTTCTATCCTCTTTTGCAGGGCTACGACTCGGTAGCAATTCGTTCCGACATCGAACTAGGCGGCACCGATCAACGCTTCAACATATTGCAGGGACGTGAGTTGCAGCCGTACTACGGACTGGAGCCGCAACTGGCTATGCTCTTGCCCCTGCTTGAAGGAACTGACGGCGTCAAAAAAATGTCCAAGACCTACAACAACTACATTGCTCTTAAGGACTCACCAAAGGACATGTTCGGCAAGTGCATGCGCATTCCGGACGAATTGATTCTGAAGTATTTTGAACTTGCCACTACATTTAGTGGCCAGCAGATCGATCAGATCAAACACGAGCTCGAGCATGGGGGCAATCCCAGGCAGGCAAAAATTGCTCTTGCCAAACAAATCACTACGCAATACTGCGGAGCCAGCGCTGCCGAAGAGGTGTTGAACAATTGGGAAATTGTGCACAGCCAGAGGCAACTACCGTCCCAGGATCAAATACCTGTCCATCCGGTCAAACCAGACACCCCGCTGTTCAGAATTCTGGTCGATGCAGGACTGGCTAGCAGTACCAGCGAAGCCAAGCGATTGATTAAGGAAGGGGCAGTGCAATATTGTTCGCAAGTGGTCACCGATCCGAATGTATCGCCTTTTGCCATCCAGGCCGGAGAGTCTTCGGATCAAGGCAATGTCCTTCAGGTAGGTAGACGCAAATTCCTGGCACTGGTGCGCAGTTAGTTTTTAGTTCACGATAAGGGGAGGCTGTGAATGGTCACGCTCAATGACGCAAGAAGGGTAATAGCTGCTGCCGAGAAAAAAGCAGCCGAGATAGGCCAGCCGATGAATATAGCGGTAGCCGATGCCGGGGGTAATCTCGTTTCCCACGTGCGCATGGATGGTGCCTGGATCGGCAGCATCGATATCTCGATGAAAAAGGCCTACACTTCGCGAGCCTTCGATATCGCTACAAAAGATCTGGCAACCCATTCTCAATCGGGCGGTCAGTTCTTCGGTATTCACGCTTCAAACGACGGCAAGATCATGATCTTCGCCGGCGGTATTCCCCTCAAAAAAGACGGCAAGGTAGTTGGTTCTATAGGCGTCAGCGGCGGCTCAGGGGAGCAAGATCACGCCGTTGCTGAAGCAGGCGCCAAGGCGTTCTAAAGCAAAAGAAGTAAATCGCTAGCAGTTTGCGGCGACGGAGCCAAGGGCGCTGTCAGGCTTTGTGCTCCACGATTTCTTTACCGGTCGAAACTATATTCATT
>PSRH01000021.1 GCA_003175915.1 Candidatus Melainabacteria bacterium
GGTTGGCAGTTAGGTGGGCGTATTAGGCGCTCTCCGGCTCAAACTTATGCACGTCCGCTGGCGTGCCGCTTTGGTGCGCCCGGGAGGAGATTTAAACATGCCTGTTTCCAAAAAGCGATTGGCTGTGGTAACCGGAGGAAATCGGGGTCTGGGATTTGAAACGAGCAGGCAGCTGGCGGCGAAGGGTTTGAAAGTTGTTCTGACAAGCCGCGATCCAAAAAAAGGAAAACTGGCAGCGCAGACACTGAGCCAAGAAGGACTTGATGTGGTTTCTTATCCACTCGACATAACTGATTCTGAGAGCATGTGCAGTTTGGTTATTCAATTGCAACGCGACTTTGGACGAGTCGATGTCCTCGTCAATAATGCCGCCGTACTTCTCGATACAACAGTCAAAAATCACTATGACGAGCGCGATTTCGGTCCAGGTGAAGGCAGTGTCCTCACAGTGACACGCTCGACGATGGAAGAGACCATGAGTGTTAATGTTTACGGACCACTGTTGTTAAGCCAGCTAATCGTGCCAATGATGAAAGACCTCAAATATGGTCGCATCGTCAATGTCTCAAGTAATTTCGGACAACTGAGTAACATCGCTGGACAATGGCCTGCTTACCGAATTTCTAAAGTTGCACTTAATGCGGTGACTGGCGTTTTTGCTGATGAGATCAAAGGGTACAACATACTTATAAACTCTGCTGATCCCGGTTGGGCCAAAACCGACATGGGAGGGCCTGGTGCGCCCTTGGCTCCCGAGGAAGCTGTAGACACAATCGTTTGGCTGAGCACACTGCCTGACGATGGACCTTCTGGCAAATTTTTCAGAAAGCGCCGAGTAATTGCCTGGTGATGTTTGGACAACTCCGCTTGCACCAAAGGAGCCACCATGTTAGCGCCACAAATACCACCTAATGTGATACTAAATGTTTCCATTTGCGTAGCCTTGCTCTGTTACGGCTTGTGGGGCATTTTCGATAAGAAAGCCCTGGAGAAGGCGTCCTCTCGGGAAGTCGTCCTGACCTTGTACCTGGCGCGTTTGATCAATCTTCCAACCACCATCGCAATTCTGTTTACAATGTGTCCTGGTTGGCACCTGTCATGGCCTTTGATTTTCTGGGCATTTTGCGCCTCAGCCAGTGCATTCACCTCAACTATCGCCTACACAGTAGCCATGAGTTTGTGCGAAGCAAGCTACGTGTTGGGAGTGACCGCCAGTTACAGTATCGTCTTTCAATTTCTCGCTATGTTCTGGCTTGGCGAACCCGTTATCCGCGAACGTCTAATCGGGGCGGCAATCATAACTACGGGTGTGGCCGTGATCGGAGCGTCAAGAAACAAGGCAATACCTTTCCCGAAAGGAAAGAAATTGGCTATTGCCATCACCTCTCTTGTTTTGGCCACGTTCTTCTGGGGTCTCACTGGCATTTTTGACAAGCGAGCCATCTTAATCGGACATCCATTCGAAGTCGCTCTTGCCCAGGGAATTTGCGATCTGGTTTTGATTGTCGGTCTGTTTTGCTACCATTTCAAAACCGAGGGAATCAACCTGCGTTTGACAAATGCTCAAACATGGAAATTCTGTTCACTTTCGGCGTTAGCCTGGCTAATTGGGAATTATTGCTACTATTTTGCTTTCGCGGTCGGCAGCGCTTCTTATGTCATTGCCATAACAAGTGCCTATCCGCTGGTGATGTATCTTTTTGCCCTCTTGCTTTTAAAAGAATCGATGAACCGACAGCGCCTATTCGGCATAGCACTGGTGACTCTCGGTACCATACTTGTGCAGTTCACACAATCGCAAATCTAGTGCAATGGATGTTAGGGGCAGGTTAAGCGTCAGTTGTAATCCCTTGAATTTACCGGACATCGCTGTGGATGCGTGCTAGTCTGACGCTAATGAGCGTTTATGCCGCAAGAATTTGCGGATGCCCATTATGGCGAGGTAACAATGGCTACACAGCAACTGCCCAGAAACGAAATCGACAGCTTAACTGCTGATCCAAGAAATGGCACATTTTCATCCGCTCAATGGCTACTGTATTTCCAGGACAACAAAAAAAGTCGTGCTGATATCAAATTCACAAATGACATTTCCGTTCCCTTTTCCATGCGGGCACCGCTGATTCGATCATTGCAGCGCTTTCAAATCGGCGAGACTGGTGAAGGAAAGCACTTGCGGAAGTATGCGCGGATGACGAAAGATCCGACGTATGAGGAGTGCATTGATCTCTTTATCAAAGAAGAGCAGTATCATGCCCTTGTGCTGGCGCAGATAATTCAATCGATGGATGGAACACTTCTCTCCTGGCATTGGACGGATCTCGCCTTTATTGTGCTCAGACGCATGCTAGGTCTTAAGACTGAGATCTTTATTCTGTTGATTGCGGAAATTATCGGAAAGTGCTTTTACAATGCCTGCGCGAACAAACTGGACGATCCGCGGTTGAGAGATGCTTTTGCCCTCATCGTGCTTGACGAAATTGGACATCTTGAATTTCACTGCGATTTTCTCCGAGAGCAGATGAAAGGCTATCCAAAAGGCATAACGCAAGTGTGCTATTTCTTCTGGTCCATTCTCTTCTTGACGGCATGTTTTGTCTTTATGGCTGATCACAAGCGCGCCCTGGAAGCTCTCACAGTGCGCCCGCGAGATTTTCTGGAAGACTGTTCGCGGAGTTTCCGTCGTGCGGCAATGAAGGCCGACATGGTGCCTTACGTTCAAACACAATTGCCGTGATTTATTTCTGACGGAATTCGTTCATCAAATTCCGGCGTTCTGCCTGTGAGAGCAGTTTGTTGCTGGCTAGATATCTCTCGGCTGTCGCTCCAGTATCGTCGACTACTTTGCTATCCGCTCCACGATCTAGCAAATATCGGATGACCCCATATCTGGCAAATTCCGAGGCGTACATCAAGGGCGTGCGGCTACCTACTTTGTAGTTGTAATCTGGATTGTTATAGAGCGCTTCCTTCGTTTCTTCGACACTCTTCATGGGATGGCCGATCCGCGCCCCGGCCGCCAATAGTTCTTTGATGGAATCAAGGGAATTGAATTGCGCCGCCTGGATAAGGGCCGTTTTTCCAAGCAAATTGGCCTCGTTCACGTCGGCGCCAGCCTTGAGCAGCAAAGCCACAACTTCGGGGCGCCGTACGGCTGTGAAGAGCGCTGGCTCTCTGTCACCGGTTAATGGTGCGCCTTTCTTTATAAGCCAATCAATCGTTTCAGTGGAGCCGTTATTGAGAATTGCCAGGCGAAGCGCGTCTTTAAGTTCATCTTTAGTGAAGCTCCTGTTGCCGATCATTTGCTGTGCCTGAATCAGAGTCAAATTGCCTTTGCGAAACGTTCTATATACTGGGCTCGCTTCTGCTTCGTCAATCAAACTGGGCGGGTATTCCCCCAAATAACGAGCATTAATCTCAGCTATGGCTCTCCCGGCACACAATCGTGCTTTGGACTGAGCAAAACCGAAATGGGCTACATAGTGTTTGGCTAGCGCCGCTTCAGCTTCTCGCGTGGACTGAAGCCACTGCTGATACTTGACCTTATTCCAGAGTTCCTGATTGGACCAAACCTCCAGGTACCGATCTAACTTCGGGTCAATGTGTGGAGCACCTTCACCCTTAGTGGAAAGATACGCTTGCGGACCGATCGACGCCTTCATCATTGAAAGGTTCTGATTTCGGCCCCACGCGCTCGCAATCGTGCCTTGAGATCCAGGGGCCGGATTTCCAGACATCTCATCAATAAGTTTTTCGAATTTAGCTACAGCGGGAATGTGACGGATGTGGTGCTTTTGGTTGAATGCAATATTTGGATAGCCATCTCTCAATGAACCCCACCAAGATTGAAAGCCCTCAAACGCAGCTTGTGGATGATCTGCGAATATTGATTCCGGTACGTTGCCACTTAACGGATCTGCCTCAGTCAGGAAGCGCATGTGTTGCAAGAGCAAGAACAAACTATTGTAATGGTAGTGTTGATTGCTTTCGATGGCGCCAAGTGAGCCCTCAGATGCGAGAGCTTCGATAGCTTCATTCATTAACCTGTCCACCCTCTTCGAGCGGTTGGGAACGGCAACTTTCCCTGTGAAATAAAGGTAGGCAAGATAGACTTTAGCCGAAGGGATAGCCAATGTTTTCAACCTTTGCTCCGCCCATTGCGGATTCGTATCCAAACAATCGATAGCCCCTTGCAAGTGATCGCGATCGTGAGTTGCTCTAAACCGCTCTAGTTCATTTGCTTCTGCTTTGTGTCCCTGTCGAATAAGGTTGTGTAGATAATTCGCATACTGCGTTTTGTCAAACCAGCAACCGGAGGCTAATCTGGCTTTAGCGCGTTCAAGACGTACTTCGCGAAGTTGAGCTGCTTTGCCTGATTGTTTTTGCCTTTCATACAACAGCAATAATCTGTTAAGCGCGCCTTCTCCACCGAATTCGAACGCAACTCCTTGTATGATATCTATTTGATAAGCACGCTCCCACTGTTGCTCCGCTTGGCGATATTTCTTCTCGTCAAAATACAAGCTTCCCAGGCCGGAGCATGCGATTGAAACCAAAGAGCTGTCCTCACCTTGCATGCTCTCAGCTTTTTCAAGGACGGTCTTATAGGTTTCTTCAGCCTTGCTCCAGTTGTGCGCACTGTGGTAACAACGAGCCAGTTCGTTCATCTCGGATAAAACTGGTGTTGGCTCATCCTCCTTATTTTTCTCGAGTATGAGAAGGGCGCTTTTGAACACATTTTCTGCCTGAGGAAAAAGCTTTTGTGCTGTGAGACAACGTGCTTCACTTGCCAGTGCGTACGCAGTTTCTATTGATTCCTTTCCGGTTGTCGACTCCAGGATTTCTACCACTTTGATGCGCCAGCCTAATGCAGCTTCAGGATGTCCCAGCGTTTCTTCAACGCCCGCCAGGTTGCCATATATAGTCGCCAGTTCACTTTCGGTCGGCTTTAGCGTTTGTGCCTTTGCCAGAGCCTTTAGCCAGACAGCCTTTGCCTTTTGGTAATCGCCATGGTCATTTAGTCTGATTGCCATGTCATCCAACTGCTTCCAAGACTCGGCGTTTGAACTAGCCGGAACCGATCCCTGTGCCAGATATACGAAAGCGAAGAGTATCGCGAGGAGCCGTGCTGGTTTCTTGACCATGTTAATTGTCCTCCTTACCTTCGATTATTGTAGGCACCGTGGTTTAAGGAGCCGTTATTCCAAGGCAAGTAATGAGTTAACACGTAGAATGATTTGCGATCGTCGCAAGTTGGTCCGGCTTGTTGCATGGTGACCGTGGTCAGGGCCGTTTGGGCACAATCATTTTGCCGGTAAAACTCTGAACAATCTCGTCACGTTGATTACGAGTTTGCATGCGAAAGATCACCGTGCCTCGTTCCGGTCGAGAACGAGAAGGTGTAATCCCTAACACCTCGCATTCCACTCTCAACACATCACCGGGACGTGTCGGTCGCGGCCAGCTTATTTCTCCTCCTAGCCCGATAGCACCGCCGGCAAGCGGCGGCCCGCCAGTGACGAGCAATTTCATACTAATGGCAGCCGTATGCCAACCACTGGCCACCAGTTCGCCGAAAAATGAATCTTTGGCAGCCGCTTCATCAAGATGAAATGGTTGCGGATCATACTTGCCGGCAAATTCTTTGATCTCTGCCGCTTCGATCTTGTACGTGCCACTGACGAAGCGTTGACCGACGGTGAGATCGTCTAGATAAAGCCGTTCGCCTATCTCTTGCTTTGACACTGGAAAAATTCTCCTCGATTACCCCTTTATGATATATGCGCAGGTAGGTATGATATATGGCATATAGGCATTAACAAGCACGGCATTTTGTGCCTGAACACGTACATAAGTCTGTTTGTTGTTGCCGCTGAGCTAGAAACATGCCCGTTAGATATCCGTCTGTCCTGTAATCCACAGATTTAAAGAGGTACTTCACATGCCGGGAAGAGCGCTATGGACTGGAATAGTCACATTTGGGCTGGTCAGTATCCCTATAAAACTCTACACGGCGACCGAAAGCAAGTCCGTGTCGTTCAATCAGATTCACGGCAAGTGCAAGACAAAGATCCAAGAGCGGCGCTGGTGCCCTCATTGCGAGCGCATGGTGGAGTGGGAAGAAATCGAAAAGGGCTTTGAGTACGCCAAAGGCGAATTCATTCCCATCACTAAGGAAGATTTGGAATCGATTCCTCTCCCTTCAAAAAACACGATTGCCGTTCAGTCGTTTGTGAAGATTAGCGAAATTGATCCGGTTTATTTTGAAAAGAGCTATTACGTTGAGCCAGAGGAGAACGCACTTAGACCATTTGCTCTCTTCCTGCAGACTCTGATCGACAAAGACATGGTCGGTATTGGCTCTTTCACGATTCGCACTAAAGAACGCCTCTGCTGTCTGCGTCCAGTTGGCGGAACGCTTCTTATCGACACGCTTTTGTACCCTGATGAGATCAAGGTTGATTTAAATGCCAAAGTGCCCGCCGCCAAACTTTCTCTCCAGGAGAAGAAGATGGCCGCAAGCCTTGTCGATATGATGGCTCAACCTTTTGATCCAGAAAATTTCAAGGACCATTACCGCGAGGCGCTGGAGAAGCTCATTGAAGCGAAGCTCGAAGGTGTTGAGATAGAAAAGCCAACTCCGGGCAAAGCCGGCACAACGGATTTGATGGAGTCGCTGCGTAGATCTCTTGGTGTCATTGAGGGCGGCAAGAAGGCTGGTACGGCGGCCAAGGTCAGCGGTAGAAAGGTTGCCAGTGAACGGCACGTACGCCTGGTCAAATCGGAAGAAAAATCGAAGAAAGGCGCCAAGTCGAAAAAAGCAAAGAGCCGCAAAGCAGGCTAGAGCTCATCGGTGCTTACCTGGAACCAGGGCAGGCTAAAAGCGTCTAGGCCCTAGAGTTCAGCTATGGGTGAGCCATGATGAAACAGAATCTGCAAAAAACATCAGATCCTAACGCCAGCGTTGAATTGAAACAGCCTTCAGAGCTGGGCATTAAGAGCTTTCCTTTACTGCCGACTTTCGTTATCACGCTATTAACGTTAGCGATCATTCTGATCGCAGTAATGCTAACAACAAACAGCGGCATTATCACGCAGGAACGGCCGAGGGCGCCGGCTGTTCAATCAGAAGATAAGAGCCACGCAGCTGGTACACCAGTTCAATCCGACGCGGTCATCCCTAGATCAGTAGAGCACGAGACACCGTCAGATCTTGAACACCGCTGATTGCATAGAGTTGCTTTTGGCTTGGAACACAGCTGTGGGGGCAAACGTCCTCGGCCTTAGTGCAGGGGGTTAATTTTACTGATGAGTTTAGCAATTAAGTCTCCTACTTATGATCTCCCGGCGGAAACTCTTCGCGGGTTCTGCGCCCAGCTTAATGAACGTGGCAGGCAGACTGCGATTGTTTCCTTTGCTGCCGAAACAAGGGAAAAACTAACCTTCCATGAACTCTGGCAGGCAATTAAGAGTGTTTCGGCCGGCCTGTTGAAAGATGGCTTGCAGAAAGGCGACAAGGTCATACTTCTTGCTGCGAATAGCACGCACTTGATCATTTCTGCCCTGGCTGTTATCGAGGCGGGCGGCGTCTGTGTGCCGGTCGATTCTCAATCTGATGACGAAGCTTTAAAGCACATACTGAAAGATAGTGGCGCTAAACGCTTGTTTGTCGACGAGAAGGGACTGCAACGATATGAGCGCCTGGGTCGTTCGAAAAAGTTGGAATTGGTGCGCCTGGACGACCCAGCCCAATGGCGCCACATGCAAGCGAAAGCTAAGGAAGAAGGTCATCAACTCGATGCCAATGACGAGGCGGTGCTTTTCTACACATCTGGTACGACCGGCCCACCCAAAGGTGTGCCGCTAACGCACGGCAATATTGTTACTCAGCTAGATGCTGTTTTGAAAATGAAGCTTGTCCGGCCAACGGACCGCATACTACTGCCGCTGCCTCTATTTCACGTATATCCATTTGTGATCGGACTGCTTGTACCACTTTCACTTGGCGTACCCGTAATTTTGCCGAAATCAGTTACCGGTCCCGACATAGTAAAAGCAACGAAAGAAGGCGAAGCGACCTTGCTAGTATCTGTTCCTCGTCTTCTGCGCGCTATGTACAGTGCAATCGAGGCAAAGGCAAGAGCGAATAATATTTCTGGCACCACATTCGATATCGCTACTCGAGTCAGTGGATTCTTCCGCGGCTTAAATCTCAATCTTGGACATATGCTGTTCAAGCCAGTTCATAAGCAATTTCCGAAACTGCGATTACTGGCGTGCGGTGGCGCTATTTTAGAACCTGAGCTCGCCCATAATCTGATGGCTCTGGGTTGGGATATAGCGGTTGGTTACGGGCTGACCGAGACATCGCCACTGCTCACCATTCGCCTGCCGGAAAACAGGGATATCGAGAGCGTTGGGAAGCCTGTTCCCGGAGTACAGCTACGCCTGCAAAAGGTTGAGGAATTATCGGAAGATAATGCCAACTCGCCTGACTCGCAGGCAAGCGACGAGAATCTCACTGAAGTACAGGCGAAAGGGCCGAACATTTTTAGCGGCTATCACAACCTTCCGGAAAAAACGGCTGAATGCTTTACTCAGGATGGTTGGTTTAAGACCGGCGATATCGGCTATGTGAAGCACGGCAACCTGCATGTGGCTGGACGAATCAACATAATGATGAAGAGTGAGGGTGGTAAGAAGATCCAACCCGAGGAAGTAGAGAAGAAATACAGTGATGATCCCGCTATTCGCGAAATTGGAGTGCTCGAAAATAAACAGAAGTTAGTTGCTCTAGTTGTGCCCAATCTAAAGTCGGTCGGAAAGGATGGCACTCGTGACAAGATTGCGGAAGTAATACGCAAGAAGTCGGAGTCCATTCCTTCTTATTATCGTGTTGTGGATTTCGCTCTGACAAGAGAACTTCTACCGCGCACTAATCTCGGCAAGATCCGCCGTCAAGAATTGGCTGAGCGCTACGAAAAAGCGAAGAAGGATGAAGCGGCAAATAAGGGAGCGATCAGTGGCGCCAAGACAGAGCTATCCAGTCAGGACAAAGCAATCTTGGAAGAGCCGGTTGCTAAGGCATGCTGGGATTGGTTGCAGGAGAAATTCCCGGATGCTGGCTTGACTTTTGATAAGAGCCCACAACTGGACTTGAACATTGACTCTCTCGAGTGGCTCAATCTCACTTTGGAAATGCATGAACGATTCGGTGCTGCCTTGAGTGAGGAAGCGATCGCGAGGATTGACACAGTTCGCGATCTCTTAAATGAAGTGGTCAATGCTTCTCGAAGCGGAGACGCCAACTCCTCGTTATTCGAGCACCCAGAAAAACTTCTCGATGACAGTCAGAAGAAATGGCTTAAACCCTTGAATCCAATCATGTTCTCCATCGCATACGTTCTCTACTGGTGCAACTACTTCCTCATGCGTCTGGCTTTCAGGGTTTCGGCCGAAGGTGCGGAGCGGATTCCCGAGGGGCAAGTCGTGTTCACGCCTAACCACGCCAGCTATCTGGATGCCTTTGCGCTCTGTTCTGTGCTCAGTTTTGATGAGTTGCGTAAAACTCAATTTGCAGGATGGGCAGGTATCGCTCTGGCCAATCCATTTAACGCCTTCATGTACCGATTAGTTCAGGCCATTCCTATCGAAGCCAAGCGCTCTCTCATTTCCAGCCTGGCTCTTGCTGTTGCTGTATTGAAGAAAGGCCGAAATCTGGTCTGGTTTCCCGAAGGGGAAAGAACTCTAACGGGAGACCTCTTGCCCTTTAAATCCGGCGTTGGCATGTTGTTGCACAATGTGCCTGTAAAAGTGGTGCCCGTTTTCATTTCTGGCACGCGCGAGGCTCTGCCTCCTGGGGCATTCTTTCCCAATTTCAGCAAAATCACCGTAGTGTTTGGCAAAGCGGTGCAGCCGAAGACATTGGCAAGGAGCGGCTCGGGTAATAGCGAACCGGAACGCATAGCTAAGAGTCTCCATGATCGGGTCGACAAACTGAAAATAGACACGCTAAGCCATCCCGACTAGACGACACACAAGTGGGAGGGTCATCCCCTCCCACTTGGCTGCTCAGCGCTCTTAATTGTCTAATGTCCTGGCAATTTAACCTTTTCTTCAGTGATACGCTTCACGTCCTTAGCGCCCGCACTTTTGAAAGTCTCTTCGGCCAATTTAGCCTCATCACCATTATCCGTATGAACGGAAAGCA
>PSRH01000278.1 GCA_003175915.1 Candidatus Melainabacteria bacterium
GCCGCCCCTAGACGGCGTTGAGTGAGCGAACCGGTGTTGGAAAAAGACGCTCGCGGTAAATGCCGAAGCCACCTGCATCCGATCGCCCCAGGGAAAGGACGAAGGAATATTCTTTTCGCCAGAATTCATCTGGGGGAATGTCCTCTAAGTTCAAGGTAGCGTTGGGTTTGACGCGACCCCAGGTGAGATGCGGAAAGTAGCTATTTGGCTTAGTTATGCCTTCGATTTTGAGGGTGGCGAGTTTGTCAAAGACCATTTTTTGCAATGAGAAAATTTCGCCGTTGGCAGGAAGAGCAAGACCGACCCATTGCTTACCCTTGTGGATCAAGACGCCAGGCAAGATATAGATATGGCTGAAGCGAAGCTTGATCGGATCGGTCCGCAGGCTCTCGACCGCCGACCAAACCGAAGCGATTTTGTTTTCCTCTACTATGAATTGAGAGAGCGTGATATGAGGCCAGGCATCTTCACCAAGCAAATAACCGTCGGCATATTGTGCCAAATTGCTGCGGGCAAATTTAGTGCAGGCGGCAATCAGTTCGTCGCTTTCGGCAAAGAGGGCAATATTGAAATGAGCGAGCTTGCCGGATCCATCACTCATAGAGCTACTTCATGGAAATATTGAAGCGCGAGCCAATCAGATTTGTGATGTTGTCCGCCACTGAGTTGTACTGTGCCGACATAATCAGAGGATAGATGCCCAACACGAGAATGAAAATAGAGAGGCTTGAGGCAACTAGTTTCTCCGTGAATCTGGCATCAGTCAAATGACCTTTCCATTTGGCCAGTTCTGGGCCATAGAAAAGCCGCTTGAGAAGCCAGAGCATGTAACCGGCAGTGAGAACGACACCAGTTGCGGCGAAGATAACCGCTAATCTAGCCAGTAATCCATGACTGCTAGTGGCCGCCATCGGCGAACAGTAAGCGCCATAAAAGACCCCGGTTTCTCCGACAAAGCCAGAAAGCCCCGGCAAGCCGAGATTGGCTAAGGTAGCCAGCATCCAGAAATAAAAGAGGACGGGCATTTGCCTGGCAAGACCGCCGCCTATTTCATTCAAGTCGCGAGTGTGACAACGTTCGTAAATTGTTCCGACCATGAAGAAGAGCATGGCCGAAATGACGCCGTGGCTGATCATCTGGAAAATAGCACCGTTCAAAGCCGCTGCCGACAATGAACCGATGCCGAGCAGCACGAAACCCATATGGCTGACGCTCGATAGGGCGATAATGCGCTTCATGTCATTTTGCACAAGACAGGCAAGCGCCGCCCAGACGATGTTGAAGGCGCCGAGTAACATGATCCACTGCCCATAATCAACAAACACGTTGGGGAAGAAGCTCATGCAGATTCTCACGAGACCGTAACCGCCCATCTTGAGCAGAAGGGCGGCCAGGATCATCGATATGGGCGTAGGAGCCTCGACGTGGGCGTCCGGCAACCAGGTGTGGAAGGGGAAAGAAGGCAGCTTGATGATGAAAGCCAGGAAAAAGCCGAGGAAACCTAAGCCTTGTATGAACTTGGGCAAAAGCGGGCAACGCTGAGCCAGCTCAATCATGTTGAAGGTGGTAGCGGGATTGTCGGCGGCCAGTTGTAAGAAAACATAGAGCAAGGAGGCGAGCATGAGCACACCGCCAAAAAACGTATAAAGCAGGAACTTCATCGCGGCATAGTCTCGCCGCGGGCCACCCCAGATGGCAATAAGGAAATACATGGGGACAAGCTCCAACTCATAAAAAACGAAGAATTGCAGCAGATCAAGCGATAAAAAGACGCCGAGGATGGAAACAGTCAAGAGCATGACCATGCTGTAATAAAGCTTTGGTCGCATGGTGATGGTATCACTGGCAAGCACGGCCATGAGCGTTACGAAAGTGGTGAGCAACACCAGGCACAGACTCAATCCGTCAATGCCGACGTGGTATGTCACAGGCAGAGGGGCGGCAATCCATGGTACTTGCTCCTGAAATTGATAGCCGGCAAAGCTGCTTTTAAAGCCTGTGGCAATCAAAACAGATAGCACCACAAGAGCGATGCTGAAACCGATTGCCCAAAGACGGGCCATCTTTTCGTTGGAGACGGCGATTGCGATCATCCCCAGAAAAGGTAACGCGAGCAATACGCTCAAAAGGAACGAATAATTTTCTACGTGCACGTTCTTGATTCCGTCGACAGTCGATAATTGGAGCCATCAGTATAGCTCCTTGCAAATCAGATTGATGGCTCGGGGGCAAGCGATTGCTCGGTCGTCACAATTAAACTATCTTGATAATTTGCCTGGCTAATCTAGCTTCCACCCTTGTATATTGTGTAAGTTTGTCTGCGCTCTTTTGGGCGACTTGCTAAGTGGAGATCACTCTTGCTTCCGGAAACCCTCAAACAAATTGTTGAAGCGGCTCCTTACATCGTCTTAGCGCCGTTCATTGCGGGGCTGATCATCATTCTGGGCGCCTGGCGAAGCAAAACGCTTTCTATGGTTTTGTCGGTGGGTACGGTAGCCGTTGGCTTCGCTTACTCGCTAGCACTCATGTACGCGCTGGGCGCCAATCCGCATCTGGCGCCCTGGTACGTAAACGTGCCCTGGTTCGTCTCTTCCAGCTTCACGCTTTCCATGGGCGTGCTTGTTGATAACTTGGTGGCGGTAATGTTTGTCGTTGTTACCGTCGTCAGTTTGCTCGTGCAAATTTATACGCACGGTTATATGCGCGAAGATCCTGGCTACTCGCGTTTTTATGCCTATCTTTCCTTGTTCACCGGCTCCATGCTCGGGCTGGTAGTGGCGACCAATCTCTTTGAGACCTACTTCTTCTGGGAGCTGGTCGGGGTGTGCAGTTACTTCTTAATTGGTTTTTGGTGGTACAAAACATCCGCTGCCGAAGCCTGTCTTAAGGCTTTCATCGTCAATCGCATTGGCGATTGCGGTTTTCTTATCGGTCTTATCATGTTGCTTGCTGCCACGAAAGACTATTGGGGTGGCAATCCAGTGCTCGCTTTCGTTGGTCCTCATGGCTACGATCTAGCCGGTGTGCTCCAAAGTGCCAACGTCGCACATGCCTTCGATTTGACTAATTGGCCTGTAAACCTCTTGACCATCATTTCCCTTTTTGTTCTCCTCGGTCCGATCGCCAAATCTGCGCAAATGCCATTACATGTTTGGCTGCCTGACGCTATGGAAGGACCGACGCCAATTTCTGCTTTGATTCACGCCGCCACCATGGTCGCCGCCGGTGTTTATCTTGTGGCAAGAGCTTATCCGCTCTGGCTTACTCCGGATGGGCATGCCGGTACTTTCGGGCTGGCTGTCGTTGCCGTTATCGGTGGCATCACGGCCTTCATGGCTGCCACCATTGCCATGAGTCAGTTCGATATCAAGCGCATTCTTGCCTGGTCGACTGTGTCCCAGCTCGGCTATATGTTTGTGGGCTTGGGAGCAGGCGCATATTCCGGCGCCATCTTCCATTTATTCAACCATGCCTTCTTCAAAGCCATGCTCTTCCTTTGCAGTGGCGCTGTTATCCATGGCTTGCACGGGGAACAAGACGTGCGTAAGATGGGTGGTTTGAAGAAGTACATGCCGCGTACCTGGTTTTGTTGCCTGGTAGGCACGCTTTCAATCTCGGGCTGCCCGCCATTCAGCGGATTCTTCTCCAAAGACGAGATCATCTCGGCCGCATTGAAATACAATTTTTGGCTGGGCGCGGTCATGATCTTGACGGCACTTCTGACAGCCTTCTACATGTTCCGCATGTACTTCATGACCTTCCACAATGAATACCGCGGTGACGCTAAGCCGCACGAGTCTCCCTGGGTAATGACCTTGCCTCTGATAGCACTGGCGGTGCCATCAGTACTTTCCGGTTTTCTTGGCTTCAACCCACAAGTTCTGAACGGACTTAGTTTCGATGGCAAGACGACAGCGGCCGCGGCCAATCATTTTGCCTCATTTGTTTATTTCGGCCGGGCGCCTGAGTTTGAGGGGATGAACGGGCTGGTCATGGCTTGCTCCATTCTTGCCGCCTTCATTGGTTTCTACATTGCCTATGAGGTTTACCTCAAGCGCGCCTGGAAGGTGAACGAGCAAATCGCCCACAGCGACAACGATATCGTTGCTTATGCTTACCAGTTTTCCTACCACAAGTGGTTTTTCGATGATCTTTACTTGTGGTTAGTCCAATCAGTAGTTCTGCCAGCTTTTCAGACGATCTGGCAGTGGGTCGATCGTTATATCGTCGACAACCTGGTTAACTTCGCCGCTCTCGTTTCAGTGAGTGTAGGAGAAGTATTGCGTCTCACCCAAAATGGGCGCGGGCAATCTTATGCCCTCGTGATATTTGGCTGGGTGGCCGGGCTGACCTTCCTGGCTTTCCTGTTTAGTCCTTAGAGGGAGCTAAGACTATGAGTGATGCCGGTCACGCTTCGGGCAACAACGCGCATACAGACGATGATCACGGGCACGATCTTTACACGGTGCCGCCCTTCGTTCCCGAAGACAGCCTGCAGGACCAGGTGCTGTCCCTGTTAGCCATGCTTTGTTGTTTTTCCATTCTCGGATTATTCATTTACTGGTCAGGCCTGCCGCTTGCCAGTGTCGAGTCCGAAATAAAAGCCGAACCAGCGGCGGCAAGCGAACAAGCAAAGTAGCAGCAAGCTTAGCCGGCTTTCAGGAAAACTCAGCAAAGGGAAAGGGCGCTAATCGTAACTTTCTTTGCCACAGCCATTTCCCTTGCCATCCTTGCATAGTCTTGTGCTATCGTTAACGTTGGGTCAGAACGACCTTCACTATTTCGTCTTTACGTCTGTGCCTCAGGCACGTAGTGAGGCTCATTTACGGCTTTCGAAAAAATTTTTGAGGAGAGACAATGCAGGAAGTCACGATTGGTATAGCCGGCGCCGCCGGAGACGGTCTTGATAAATCTGGTGACACTTTGGCCAAGATTTGCGGCCGACTCGGACTCCACGTTTATGCCTATAACAGTTATCAGTCGATCATCAGAGGTGGTCATATTTGGCTGAAACTGCGGATCGGCAATGAGAAGGTTTACAACCATGGCGACAAGCTCACAGGCTTGATTGCCCTTAATCAAGATTCGATTGAACGGCACGCTTCCGAAGTGGAAGAAGGTGGCGTTATCGTTTTCAATTCCGACAAGTTGAAATGCGATCCTTCGCTGGTCCGCAAGGGTGTGCAGATTCTGCCTGTGCCGCTGAAGGAAATCACGGCTGAGATAGAGAAAGTGCACGGCGCTCTTGCTCCGATCATGCAGAACACGGTGGCCCTGGGTGTCATGCTCAAGCTCACCAATTTGGGCACGGAAAAGGGCAACGCTGTGTTAGCCGAAACCTTCGGGCACAAGGGCGAGAAAGTGGTTGAGCTCAACACCAGCTTGCTCAAGGCCGGTTACGATTACGCCGGTGCCAAAGCTAAGGCGGTGACTGGCGAGTGGAAGTTTGGCAATAAGCAACATCCTTTCACCACAGGTAATGAAGCGATCGCTCTGGCAGCTTACGCTGCCGGTTGCAAATTCTATTCGGCATACCCGATGACTCCGGCTTCAACAATTTTGCACTGGATGAGCGCCCATTCCCAAAAGACTGGCATCGTCGTCAAGCAATGTGAGGATGAGCTCTCCGTCATCAACATGGCCATCGGCGCCGGTATAGGCGGCGTCCGGTCAATGTGCGCAACAGCCGGTGGCGGCTTTGCCCTGATGACCGAAGCTATGGGCATGGCTGGCATTATGGAAATTCCGGTTGTTTGCGTGGAAGTGCAACGCGGCGGCCCGTCGACCGGCTTGCCGACAAAAACAGAACAAGCAGACTTGTTCCAGGTATACGGGGCCTCGCAAGGTGAATATCCGCGATTGATCGTCGCTCCTCGCGATGTCGCTGATGCCTATCAGACTACGATTGACTCTTTCAACTATGCTGATCGCTTCCAGTTGCCCGTCACCATCATGTCCGACCTGCTTTTGTCCGAGCACCACGAAACCGTCGATAAAGAAGCGTTCAATCCTGACGTCAAGATCGACCGCGGTGAAATCGTCAAGGAATGGCCGGAAAACAAAGGTAAATACAAGCGCTTTGCCTTCACCGAATCAGGCATCTCTCCAAGAGCCTTACCGGGAACGGCTAACACGCTTTATGTTTCCGCTACCGACGATCATGACGAAGAAAGCATCCTCATTTCGGACATGTTCACTTCGCCACCGATCCGTCGCAAGATCATGGAAAAACGCATGCGCAAAATGGAGAATCTGCTGAAAGCGCTGCCGGCTCCCACCCTTGAAGGCGGTAAAGACGCTGACGTGACGCTGCTTTGCTGGGGCTCCACTTATGGAGTCGTACGGGAAGCGGTTGAGCTCTTGAACGCCCAGGGCGTTAAGGCAAACTACCTGTGCATCAAGTACAT
This sequence comes from Candidatus Melainabacteria bacterium, assembly GCA_003175915.1. Taxonomy (GTDB): domain Bacteria; phylum Cyanobacteriota; class Vampirovibrionia; order Obscuribacterales; family Obscuribacteraceae; genus PSRH01. The sequence goes on from PSRH01000278.1 coordinate 6,408, forward strand.
CGTTCCTTTCCATGCCAAGGAAGTGACCGAACTCTTGAGCAAGGCCAAGAAGAAGATTTCCGTGGAAGTCAACTTCACAAGCCAGATGGCCCGTTACGTACGGCAAGAGACGGGAGTGGCGATGGACGCTCATATCAACCGATATGACGGCGAGCCGCTCGAGCCAATGGAGATTGTCGAAAAGGTCAAAGAACTTCTCGGCAACAAGACGCGCAGTCTTGATGTCAGCGAAGCTGAAGCGAAAGAAATGGCCTATCACTACCTCCGCACTCACAGTCTTGAAAAGCTGCGTCCGATCAAAATCTTGAAAGAATCGCCCAACGGTTTCGGTGAACCAACCTGGAACATCGAAATGGCTGAGCGAGTATCCGGCAAGAAAGGCGCCGCCATGAAGATTGGCGTCAAGACCGGTGCGGTTCACCATTTTGAGAAGGCACAAGCCGAATAACTTAAGCGGATAGCCCCAAATCAAAGCGAATTTTTTAAGAGGATTAAACAAAAATGGCAACAGTAATTGAACTACCGCTTGATACCTACAAGGGTCCGGTCAGTCCGGATTGGTGTCCTGGGTGTGGCGACTTCGGCGTTCTCCGCTCCGTTCAGGAAGCTGCCGGCAAGCTCGGCGTCCAGCCTAAGGACTTGATGATCGTTTCCGGGATTGGCTGCTCATCCAACCTGCCCGGCTTCATCCACGCCTATGGCATCCACAGTTTGCACGGTCGAGCCGTCCCGGTAGCTACCGGCGCCCACCTGGCCAATACCGATATGAAAGTGGTGATCACCGGCGGAGACGGTGATGGCTACGGGATCGGGGTCGGTCATCTGCTGCACGCCATGCGCCGCAATCTCGATGTTACCTATGTGGTTATGGACAACCAGATTTATGGATTGACCACTGGTCAAGCCTCTCCCACCACCACCAAGGGTCATAAAACCAAATCGACTCCAGTAGGTAACGCTGAAACGCCGCTCAATCCGCTGGCTCTGGCAATCACTGCTGGGGCAACTTACGTTGCCCGCGGCTTTTCCGGTGAAGCGAAGCTGCTTACAGATCTGATCGCCGGCGGCATCGCCCACAAGGGTTTTGCCCTGATCGATGTGTTCAGCCCTTGTGTCACCTACAACAAAGTCAACACCTATCCTTTCTTCAAAGAGCGCGTCTACAAGCTGGATGAAGAAGGCTGGGATCCAAGCAATTTCTACAAATCCTTGGAAAAGGCCTTCGAGTGGGGCGAAAGAATTCCGCTTGGCGTGATCTATAAGACCGAGCAACCCACCTACGAAGACAGCGAAGCCATATTCAAGAAAGGCGCCCTGGTCAAGCAACCAGTTGGAGCCGACAAGAAAATCTTCGCCGAATTGGTCGAAGAGTGGATTTAGTCCTTTAGCCTTTGGTCAGGAACGAGTCGGAAAATTTTTGCGGATCTTCTGCTTGGGCTTAGCCAGGGCAAAGCTAGTGCACGCCTGCTAGGCTGGAGTGAGTAATCAGGCTTCAGGTAGTTATGCGGCAAGATATTGTGGAGCTACTGGCTGCACTCTCAGCAAGAGAACGTGATGTGCTGCGGCTGAGATTTGGCCTTAATGATGGACAACAGCGAACTTTAGAAGAGATCGCGACGCTTTACGGCGTGACAAAACAGCAAGTCAGGAAAATTGCAGTCAAAGCACTGAGCAAACTTAGGCCGCCGCCACCGCCAAATCGACCTGCAGCAGCAGCCGGTCGTCCGCGGGCACCGTTCTTCGCTGATTACTCACCCAAAACACACTTGCGTTCCCGAAATCAACAAAGGTGATACTTGCGGACGCGACCCCGACATTTAGCTCACTTCGAGTCTTCTGCGTGGCTGGGAAATTCCTGGGACCAGTCGGTCACCATATCACCTGTTACCCGGGGCAAAGAGCGTACTTTCGCTTCATCTTCTTTGGCCAGTTTCGGCTGGCCTATCAGTCTGTAAGCCTTCGCCCGGTTGGCGTAGTTTACGGCATAGCGCGGGCGTAATTTGATTGCTTCACTGAGATCTTGGATACCCTTTTCGTACTGGCCTTCTTTGAGATAACAGAAACCCCGGCACTGATAGCCCCAGGCAAGATAGAGGTCATGTTGGTTCTGCTTCTCGTTTTTAATAGATTGAGACTCGTTTCTGAATTGTTCGAGGAATTGCGAGAATTTGCTGATCGCTGGATCGAGCTTGTTTGCCCCCATCAAACGGCGGCCCTCCTGGTAGACTCGCTCAGATTTTTCGTGGGCCGGATCTAGACGCGGAACTCTCTCGAGCAGTTTGGCCCGTCTTAGATCAAATCTCGCCATGGACTCCTGCAACCTGACTAGCTCTGCATGTCCATAGTCGTCAGCCTGCTCTTCTTCTTGTGAAACGTTCTTGGCCAGGACAATCGCCTGGCAGGTAAGCGAAAAGCCTACGAGCAAGGAGATGGTTTGCCATATTTGCCTTCTGCCTTTGCCAGCCACGCGACCGCGCTCCGTCCTACTTGTTTTTTTTCTGATCCGGAATCTCGGCGGTCTCGATATAGCACTGCGGGCTGACAACCAGCGTGATATCGCAAGGGGCAAGCGAGTCTAAGTTAACAACGGTCGGCCAGCTAGCCAGACAAGGAATTTCGTTTCTCAGCTTGCGTACCGATTCCTGGTCAGGTCTGACGCTGTTTTCAATGATCGCTGAGTGCTGGCAGTCGGCCGCATCAGCTCTAATTCGCCCTGTCACTTTGTAGCCCATGTGCCCGGCGATAATCTCAAGGCTTTTAGCGGCTTGCTCGCTACCTTTGGAGTAGCGGATTCCCAATGATATCGGTCCAGTCAGGCTGGTTGAAGTAAGCGACGAGCTGTTTGAGGCAGATCCGGCAGCATAGGCAAAATCGCGATTGGAAGATTGATCGCCGGCTGGCGGCCAGGAGTTAATCGGTATCCCTGCCAGTCTATTGAAGACGACAGCGCTAGCCTGCAAATCAGGCAACCAGTAGCTGCCACCATTAATGGTTGCCACCTTACCCGGAGTCATGCCTGATTCAATCTGGGTGGGCGTTAGGTCTTTGGCAAAAGCGGCCAACTGGGCCATTTCTTGCACCGACAGATTGGTGACGACGTATTCGTTGGCGGCGTTGAAAAGGTCGGGAAGTTTGAGAATTATTTGCGGTTCCTGCAGCTTCTTATACACCTGACGGATAAACCACTGCTGCCTGTCTATGCGACCGATATCACCTGTGCAATCGTGACGGAAGCGCACATATTCTTCGGCCTGGGTTGGGTCAAGGGTCTGCAGGCCGGGCTTGAGGGCGATGTGCAATCCGGCGGCGCGGTCGTTATAGAACATCTTTTTCTCAACCAGCACTTCTACCGGTCCGAGAATCTCAAAAACTCTTTTCAGACCCTGCGTGTCCACCACAACGTACCGATCGATCGGTACGGAAAAGACATTTTGGACGGTCGAGACAGCCAGATCCGGTCCCCCAAAGGCATGGGCGGCGTTGATTTTGTCATCGCCATGGCCAGGTATGGCCACCCGGCTATCGCGGGGAATCGAGACGACCCCGACTTTTTTGGCTTGCGGGTCGACACTGACAAGCATCATCGTGTCCGAACGCGTGCCGACAAAGCGCTGGGTATTGCGACCATTAGAATCAACACCCATCAAAAGGATATTCATGCGATGGTCTAAACTGGGTACAAGTTGGGCTAGAGTGCTCAATGGACCAACCGGGGCAGTACTGCCCAAGCTCGCCTGTTCGTTGCCGGCGGAATTGGCAGGGCTTTCCACATTAGCTTGTAGGCTCCGCTGGCTGTTTAGCGTCGTGGCCACGGCAAGACCTATCGCTACCCCTGCTATCGCCGCGAGCACCACTTGCAGGAGACTCGGAAACGCACCAAACTGAGACCTATTGAAGATCACGTGATAAATTCTTGTTTGCAACTGCTAAAACAATCTTAGCGTGGTTGGTCTTGGCTATACTGAAAGCCTAATAAGATTGAATCTAGAATTTACCAGCATTTATCACTCGCGCCGGACAAGCCCATTTTTTCATAATCGTTTTTATTAAATTACTGTGGTGACCCAAAGCTCTGTCGACTTGCAAAAGATTAACGGTCCTAGCGGATTCATCGAATATGCAGGAGCCATGCTTGTTGTCGACTATGGCAAGGTATATCAAGATGGCACTCCGGTCGGCTTCTTGTTTGAAGACGGCTATTTGAAGGACACCAGTGGACCCCTTGGCCTGTCAGATCAGCTCCGTCCAATTGAAGCTCTGCCTGGCCTGACTTTTCGAGGCATAGACACAAGCGGTCTCGCCCTCAAGCTGCCCCTGGCGAACCACGGTGGGCCGACCGGCGACCTGACCTACAACGGTATCCGGCTCCACGTCGTCAACGGGCGATTGGCTACGCTTGATCATCGACTGGTGGGCGTTTTTGGCGATGATGGGGTTCTTTGCCTGAGGGACGGCGCCGCCAAGGATGGCGAGTTTCGCCTTGATGAGGTCACCCAGCTCAATACGCTCTTCCAGGGAAACAAAAGTGACGGCAAGCCCTGGACCCATGAGTTCAATCGCCAGCCGACTCTCTACCGCAAAGACCGATCTTATGCCGAAAACGAAATCATCAGGTATTTCATGGGTTTTGATGCTTTAAGCACGGTCCAGAAGCGCTACGTGCTGGAGACAATGACTTTGTGGGCCGCTTCCGGAATTCTACAAGTGGTTCGCAAAAGCGAAGGAGACGCCTCACTGGGAAACGTCAAGCATGGAGCGGCTGGGGTAACGGCCGTGCGCACAGGCAATGCTACGTTTGACAAGGAAGAATTCGATCGCGATGTTGTCCATTACAATCAGAGGGGCCCGCATTTCACGGTCGGGCGCGGACCTAATCTCGATCTTGTGGAAGTGCGTCTCAGTCTTGTCGTCCCCCACGAATTTGGTCATCAACTCGAATTCACCCTTACTCAAGCTGCCCAGGACCACATCACCGAAATGTATAATCAGCGGCGCAAGACCTGTGAGAAGGTGCACGCCCTACCGCCTCATATAGCTGGATATTCCGAGTTTTTGAGAAAGGACCAGGTTGAACGCCGGCATTTTGTCTCCGGCTACTCAAAGTCCAGCATGCACGAATATTGGGCGGAATGCGTGGCCGCCTTTTCAGTGAAGGGATCAAGGGAGATTCTCAAGCAATTCGATCCGGAAATGCATGCACTTCTCACCAGATTGGTAGTTAAGCCGCAGTCCATACTGAGGATCGTTTTGCATGAAACCACTGCCGCTCTTCAGGCCAGCCTGAAACTCGGAGGGGAGTATACAGATGACTTGCTCTTTTAGTAAGAGAAATCGTTTGGCTTTTATAGCGGCATGGACGACGTTAGCGATTTTGATCAACTTGCTTGTCGGTGCGCCGGCTTCCGCCCTGGCAACTGACCAGAATCAAAGCTCCATGACCGCGCCTGAACCTAGCCCCGATCCAAAACCAGTTGCGGGCCAAAAAAAGCCCCCGCCAGCGGCTGATATATCAATTCCTCACGATCTGGTTGAACCGCTTGCTCCGCCCTCTAATCTTGACCCTTCCCAGGCAAACTTCTACCAGCTGCCCCATAGCTCAGAGGCAACATCAAACGAGCCCTATGCGACGACGGCGCCGCCTGCCGGCCTGCCTCAACCAGGGAACTTTCAGGCTCCCCCCGCCAATCAGGCGAACGGCACGTCGACAGCTTTACCGCCGGTGAATGGCATGGGGGAAAACGACAACGCCATTGATGCTTCTAAAGTGGAAAGCAGTAACCCGCCTGCAAGTTTTCCCTCGGAATCGCTGATTCCGGAATTCAACCAACCGATGCCGCAAGTGAGCGCCATTGTCAGGCAAGGCGAAACAAGCGGAGCGCCCGCCCAGCCGGTTAATTCCCCGCCCCAGGTCTCAGCCGAGCAAAGACTGAAGGGGCTCGAACAAAGCGTCTTTGGCTTGACATATTCCGAACACGACCTGACTTCCCGCCTCTCCCACCTGGAAACGGAAACCTTTGGGGCGGTTGGCTCTGGTAGTTTTGAGGAAAGGCTGCAAAAACTGGAGTTGAAGATTGGTGGTCAACCGGCGTTCGAGCGCAGTAATGGTTCAACGCCTGCCTCCGGGGATACCCCTTCAGGCGGTGCTCTATGCGGTGATAACGAAGCGAGCACGATTGTTCAAGCCATACCGAGTGATGAAAAGGCCGGTGATTATTTTGCCAATATTCACGCTCTCAACGGCCGCGCTGCCCGCTGGAGTAAGTTCCCAGTCCGTTTGCATTTGCCTCAGGCATCGCCGGAAGCATGGGAAAAAAATCTTACCGCTGCAGTGAAAAGGTGGAACCAATGTATACCACTAAATGTGGTGCCACAAGGTGAAAGTGCGGATATCGACGTGACTTGGGTAAATCACCTGACGCCGAGACTATTCGGCATTACCAGAGTCGTGATTACTCAAGGACGCATGCACGTGCAAATTTTTATGCTGCGTCCCACATTCTATTTGCCGGAAGTACCAGAGCGCGCTCTCTTGCCTGCTTTTCTGCATGAGTTGGGCCACGGCATGGGCTTGCTCGGACACAGCGACGAGCCAGGTGATCTCATGTATCCTATGGAGTTTGTGCCTGGCAGCAAGTTCTCCTCGAAGGCCGTTTCGATAGGAGCAAGAGACATCAATACGCTCAAGAAAGTGTATGAATTACCGATCGTAGAAAATGGCTACACCGCTCCGGCTCCCATGGAATGGGGAAGCGGCGGCAAAATCACGAAGGACTAAAATGACTCTCAAGCTCAAGGAGATTAGCGCCGCTCACAGTCCGGACTCTGATGACGCCTTTATGTTCTATGCTCTTGCCCAGGGCAAGCTCGACACCGGTGAGCTGAAAATCAACCGAATAGCCAAAGACATTCAGACCCTCAATCAAGAAGCGTTGAAGAATACCTATGAAGTTACGGCCATATCCTTTGCAGTTTATCCGGAAATCTGTCGGCATTATTTCTTGACCAGTTGTGGCGCCAGCATGGGCGAAAACTACGGGCCGGTTTTAATCGCCAATGACAAGCTTGACTCAGCGCAGCTGGCTTCTGCTCGCATAGCCATTCCGGGCCGGTTGACCACTGCCTTTCTTGTCTTGAGGCTTTTTCAACCCAACGCTAATTTTGTGGAAGTTCCATTCGATCAAATCATCGAAGCAGTGGCCAATCGATCGGTTGATGCTGGTCTCTTGATTCACGAGGGACAATTGACCTATGCCACACAGGGACTGAGTAAATTGGTCGATTTCGGTGAATGGTGGCACAAACGTACCGGACTACCGCTACCCCTGGGCGGCAATGCCATACGCAAGGATCTCGGCCGGCAGACGATTGAAAAGGTGACAAAATTATTGAAAGAGTCCATTGTCTATGCCCTTGCCCATCGACAAGAAGCCCTACGTTATGCCATGACCTTCGCCAGGGACATGAGTGAGGATATGGCTAACCGTTATGTCGGCATGTATGTCAATGAACTGACGGTCGACTGTGGTGAGCGAGGTCGGCAGGCCGTAAAGAGACTATTCGACGAGGCCTTTAGTGGGGGCCTTTTGAAAGAGCGAATTGTGCCGGAATTCGCCGACTAGTTTTAACCCGCCTGATTGAATCAGTCAGCGCCTTCAGCAATTAGGTTAAAGGTGACCGGCGTAGTCTCATCCGCTTCACTTTGATCGGGCAAAAGGATTACGCTGTTCGTCTCACACTCACTGGTGAAATTGCTTATAGGTTGAGAGGTTATCTCAGTGTCCATGCGCATTTCTCCTTCGAATTTGTCCTTCGAAATCGAACGGCCATATCATACAGAAAAAACACTGTAAAGACTGTCTCAAGTTGCTCTTCTAAAAGCAAAAGCCGCTACCGTTCCCCAGATCGCTTGCCCGTGCCAGTTGCAAAGTAACTTAATGCTGGCTCATTTTAGCGGATGGCAATTTTGCCTCTTTGGTCAAGGGCAAAATAAAAACTGAAAAGAGCGCTTCTGAAAGCCAACGGATGGGTTTACTCATCCATTCCTTATGGGCAAGATAGCCATTGAAAGGCAATAATGCTTTTCGCTTACTACCTGAATTTTGGGGGGCGGGGTTCAGAATATGGACCAAATCGTGGAGCAGGTCAATTGGGCCGGTTATTTTGAAGCGGCAAATAAGGCCCTGCAGGCTGGGGAATACGCCGAGGCTGAGAACTTGCTGAAAAAATCGCTTGCTGAGGTGGAGCAAAAGGCTGCCTTCTCGATTAAAGAACAAGGAGCTGACGGGCTTACCCAGGAGGCGGCTCTTAAGAAAGCCGACCTGGAGCGGGCGATAGTCCTCTTTAAGATGGGAGACCTGGCCCTGGCTCAGGGTCTTGCTGTTGAAGCGGAAGCGGCTTATAAAAGGTCGGTGGAATTAAAAGAGGCGGCCCTTGGTCCGGACGACATCGAGGTGGCTGCCGGGTTTTGTAAGCTGGCTCAGGTTTGTCGAGCCCAGGGACGTTATGCTGAGGTTGAACCCTATTTCAGCCGGGCTCTTTCTATTTATGAAAAGGCTGACCGCAGCCACCAGTTGGAGGTGGCGGTCACCCTGGAACATTTGGCCGATTTCTATAAGGCACACGGCAAACATAGCCTCGCCGGCCCACTTTTCCACAGAGCTTTACTGGTGCGCGAGGGTGTTCTCGGCCCCAACCATATTGGTGTCGGGGCGGCATTGCAAAACCTGGCGCTTTTGTACCATGCTTCTGGCAAGTATAAAGAAGCCTATCCGTTGTACGACCGGGCCCTCAAAATCACCGAAGGAAAATGGGGTGAAAGCCACCCAAGTGTGGCAATCATTCTCAATTACCAGGCCGAGCTGTTGCGCATGATGGGCAGATATGAGGAAGCGGAAAAAATTCATTGGCGCGCTCTCAAGATAAGACAGGCCTCCCTCGGGGTCGATCATCCGAGCACGGCGCAGACGATGAGCAATCTTGCTCTACTTTTCCACATCGAATGCAAATACGATCAGGCCGAGCCTCTCTATCTGAAATTGCTCGAGCTGCGGACGAAAGACTGGGGACCACAGCACATGCACGTAGCCGAAGTTTTGAATAATCTTGCTGAAGTCTATCAAGATCAGGGGCGATATGGCGATGCCGAGCCGCTCTACTGGCGGGCTCTCTCCATCATTCAGGAAAATCTCGGACAGGAGCATCCGGCCGTAGCCAAAGCATTGAAGCAATTAGCCGAACTCTACGAAGAGAAGAATGACTACTCAGAGGCGGACAGGTTATTCCGCTGGGGCTTGGGAGTATCTGAAAAGAGCCTTGGTCCTGAGCACCCTGAAGTCGTCGCCCTGGTTACTCAGTACGAAGAATTGCAAAAGAAAATGGCCCAAATGAGCGGCGGCGCCCAGTGAGGTTGCTTACGCTGGAAATCTGAATGCGCACCAAATACGGTGCCAAGCTTCCGGCGCTATAAATACCCTGAAAATCCCCTTCTCAGTAACAAATAATCTTTACACTAAGGAAAGAAGCCCTTTGCAACTTGTGCTGGGATCTAGAATACAGCTCTTAACCTTGATGCTCATGGCAGTTAGATGACAAACACAATTATCAAAACGGGTAGGACCTTTTCGGTCTCGGAAAGGTTGGAGCGTCTACCTGTGACGAGCTATCAACAAATGCTCTTCCTCATTATTGCCACCGCTTTCCTTTTTGACGGCGTGGAAATAGTGAATATGACTTTCGCCCTGCCCTCAATCAAGGCAGAGTTCCATCTAACATTGGAGCAGGCGGGACTGCTTGCCAGCATTACCTTCTTGGGAATGTTCATCGGCGCTTCCTCTGCCGGCATTCTTGCAGATCGCTTTGGACGCCGGAACGTCTTTCAATGGAGCATGGTGATTTGGGGTTTTGCCAGTCTGGTTTGCGGCATGGCACCGAATTTGACTGTGTTTGCCCTTTCCCGAATCGTTCTTGGTGTAGGCATGGCCATGGAACCTATCGCAGGGCAGGCTCTTCTCAGTGAACTTTTGCCGGCTAAGCAGCGGGGCAAGTACCTATCGTACTTCGAAGGATTCGCCATCCTGGGCACGATTGTCTCAGGAATCTTTGCCTACTTTTTCCTGCCTCTAGGTGGTTGGCGGTTGCTTTTTATTGCCGAAGCTGTGCCGGCGGCTTTCGTCTTCGTGGTCAGGCGAGGTGTGCCTGAATCACCACGATGGCTTGAGAAAACGGGAAGGTTGGCTCAAGCTGAAAGCACTATGAACATGATCGAAAATCGAGTCAGTGGCGCTCTGGGCGGAGCTGCCCTACCTGAGCCTAAGAAGCTTGAGATCAATGAGACGGAGCACAGTAAATTTGCCTTGCCAGATCTGTTTGGCCCGATGTTCTTGAAGCGCACTTGCATGCTGTGGTGCTTGTGGTTTTTCGCATTGCTCGGATTTTTTGGCTTTACCACCTGGTTAGGTGAACTCCTCATGAGGAAGGGTTATGCCATCACGAAATCGAGCTTGTATCTTTCTTTCATTTGGTGCGGAGGTATAGCCGGCTTCTTAGCTACCGGAAAGATGCTTGAAACCATAGGCCGTAAGCCGACCTTGGTCATCGCCCTGATCGGTAGCACCATTTCACTCGGCCTCTATGCCAATGCTTCTGACTTTACTCAGTTGGTCATTCTCGGTTTGATCATGCAGTTTTTTATCTTTTCGACATGGTGCACGATCTATGCATATACTCCGGAACTTTATCCGACCGACGGCCGTGCCACCGGCGTCGGTTTTGCTTCAGCCGTGGGGAGGATAGGAGCTCTGGTCGCACCCTTTACGGGTGCTATTGCGCTCTCGAGCTTTGGTCAAAATGGCGCATATTATCTTAGTGCAGGCGCGTTTTTTATCGCAGCAGTGACTACCTGGGCGCTGGGAGAAGAAACGAAGGGACGCATTTTAGAAGAGATTTCTCAGCAGTAAGTGCCGCACTACTAGCAATACCATTAACGGTTGCTTCTAGGCTTTCACTGCTTCCGAGAGATTAGTCGATGTTTGAATGAGCTGATGGATCGCCTTTCTCGCTTTGTCCCCGACTTCGCGTGATCGTCGCTGGGCAATAGACTCGATGGCGCTGGCGAAGGCGTAGAATCGCTCGAGCGGCATATGGGTAGCGCGCGGGTTAGGAAGCAGGCTGCGCATATAGCCCCGCAAATTTGTTTGTTCCTTTTCTGTAAGAGGTTGGACGATGTCGAGCAACGGGCGTAGGGCTCTCAACGAAACCAATGGTGTTTCGTAGGTGACGGCCGTACCGGATAAGGCCCTGTGAATGAGAGCGCACTGGGGCAAGGGGGCCGACTTGTCTTTAGCGGCGATCGGTAAATCCATAAGGAAGTCGTTCCAGTCGTCGAAATCATGGAGAAGTTGCAGCAAAGAATCAGATCTTTTCCCTTTTTCATTCTTGATTGGGATAAGACCATAGATCAATGTCCTTGATTCGCAATGATCCACGTCCTTAGAGACATTCAGCATAACGCCGGCGAGGCTGGAGGCGCGAAAGATGTTGGCTTGCTCGTTCAACTGATTGATTCGCCCGGGAGCGAAGCGCACTTCCTTGATGGCATATTCCTGACAGAGCATGACGTCAAGTACTGCGTCACCGATGATGGCGCCAAACTCGGCTGTAGTAACGTTGCCTGTCACAAAGTAAATATTTACTTCTGGGATATTTTGCCCAAATGAGACTTGTAGAGTGCCGGTTACCCTTTCCAAGCTGAGGAACTGCATCACGTTGAAGATCGTTCCTTCTCGGACAGCCGTGATGTGAAAGTTGATACCCACAAGTTTCTCCGACCAAGCGCCATCTCAAAATTTGGGCCAAC